>NZ_JANSIF010000014.1:0-55592 GCF_047461935.1 Synechococcus sp. R55.4
GGTAGTAATCCGTACTGAACATATTATACATTATTTTCAGTATAGTTGAGCTTATTATTGACTAGAGTCATGCTCCCTCCTGTGATACCTTTGTAGGGACTCCTCACAACCCCAGGGATCCCTTCTGCCCTTGGAATCGGCCCCATGCAAGACGAAAAAGACACGCTTCGCCAACAGCTTCTCACCCTGCAAAGCGAGGCCCTCGCCCAAGTGGAACAAGCTGACGGTCTGGAGGCTCTGGAACAGATCCGCATCGACTACCTGGGCAAGAAAGGTAAGCTCTCCAAAATCTTGGGGGGAATGGGGAAGCTGCCCCCAGAAGAACGGCCTGCCATTGGCGCTTTGGCCAACACCTTTAAAGAGGCCCTCCAATCCAGTCTGGAGCAGCGCAAACAGGCCCTTGGTGAAGCTCAACTGCTGGCCCGCCTAGAAGCAGAGCGCCTGGATGTCACTATGCCCGGGCCCCGTCGGCCTCTGGGGCGGATCCATCCGCTGCAGGCCACCATCGACCGCATGCTCGATATCTTTGTGGGAATGGGCTACACCGTGGTGCATGGGCCTGAGCTCGAGACGGAGTACTACAACTTCGAGGCCCTCAACACCCCTGCCGACCATCCGGCGCGGGATATGCAGGATACCCTCTACCTGGCCAATGGCTACCTGATGCGTACCCAAACCTCCTCGGTGCAGGTGCGCTACATGGAGCAACACCAGCCGCCGCTGCGCATTGTGCATGCCGGTCGGGTGATGCGCCGCGATACCGTGGATGCCACCCACTCCGCTGTGTTTCACCAGATGGAAATTTTGGCGGTGGGCGAGAACCTCACCTTTTCCGACCTGAAGGGCACCCTCAACACTTTCATCACCCGCCTATTGGGCAAGCGAGAAACCCGCTTTCGGCCCAGCTATTTTCCCTTTACCGAGCCTTCTGCTGAGATGGACGTGCGCTTTGGCTCGAAATGGCTGGAAATCTTCGGCTGCGGCATGGTGGATCCCAATGTATTTCAAGCGGTGGGCTACGACCCGGAGCGCTACACCGGATTTGCGGCAGGGATCGGCATTGAGCGGATGGCCATGCTCCTCCACGGCATTCAGGATATCCGCCTGTTTTATACCAGCGACCTGCGCTTTCTGTCTCAGTTTTAGGTGGCTATTGGGGGACGAAACCCTCACCCTCAGCCGTGCCAGACCTTCGAAAAAACCTCTTTCAGGAAAAGGTTTGCTTGTAGATCAACTGCAATTGTTCTAGCTCATCTTGGCGGGCAGCACGGCGCAGCAGGCGCATTTGCTCTTCGATGAGCTGGCGAGCCTCATTACGGCTAATCGGATCGAAGACCAACTCCTCCATGGCAGCAGGATCCCCGCTGTTATCCGGCGGCCTGAAGTAAACCCGAAAAAAGAGCCTTTGGGCGTAGAGAGTGGTGAAGAGAGCCTGATTTTCGTCGACCTGACACAGGCTGTAGAGCAGACCAAATGTGGGGTGATTCAGATACAACTCATTCATGCCCAATAGCGTATCACTCTTGGGGGAGAGGAGAGACTTTTCTTCCCGGTCGGTGCCAGAGAAAGTTCTGGAAATGATGTGGCTATGGCTCTTGAGACCAAGGGCTTAAATCACAAGTTCCGCCCAGCTCGATTTTGGCTGTTGCGACTGGATTCAACATTAGCAAACTAACAAGATTTTGGGTCAGGCTGTTACCGCCGCTGCTGTTCCCGCACCTTCCTCTTCGTGTCATTCAATTCGTTTTCCACCTCTAGCTGACGAAATTGCTCTTCCAATTCATCCCAAGCCTCGAAAGGTTTTCCCCAAGGGCTGAAATTCCGGTCCGGGTTGTCGATGCCTTTGGCTTGCGCGGCTCTTACCTCCTGCAGCTTAGCCTTCACTTCTTGGCGGCGCTGGCGAATCTGCGGCAGCAGGGCTTCCATTTGTTGGATTTTCTCCTTTTGGGCTTTCATTTGACCCCATAGCTGGCTGCCCCTCTCCAACAGCTCAGCCTCCCGGCGTCGCGCTCCTTCGGCCAGATCGGGACGATTGGCCCGCTGCGCCTTCTCAATGCGAAAGTGCCAGGTTTTAATCTCCTCGGCTAAGTTGAGAATGCTTTTTTGGAGAGCCTCCTCTTGGACGCGGCTTTCCTGCAACAGCTGCAGGGTATCCGATTCCTGCTGGCGCAACTGCTCATCGAGGGCTTGCAGCTCGATCTCGGGGTGGGCCCTGAGAAATTCCTCCAGGCGGGTTTCCAAAAATCGGATGATATCTTCGATCAGTTTCATCGATGGATCCTTTTCCCAAGCCCTCAGTTGCGTTTAGAGTAGCCTAAGCCGGGCCGTCCTAGATAGGGTCGTTTAAGACATTCCCTTTGACCTTCACCCAAAGGGAGAGGGAAGCTGGGGATCCATCCGGCACGCCAGTTCACCGCAACTGGGAACTCTCCTGAACCCAACTGCCCCCAGGCGGATCCCTGTCTTCCTCAATCCAGCAAACGGCCATCCCCAACCCGGATAATGCGCTGGGCGGCCTGGGCTACTTCAAGGTCATGGGTGACCACGACCAGGGTGATGCCCTGCCGGTGGAGCTCCGCAAAAAGGTTCAGCACTTCCTGGCCGGTATGGCTATCCAGAGCCCCAGTCGGCTCATCAGCCAGCAACAGTTGGGGTCGGTTGACAATGGCACGAGCAATCGCCACCCGCTGCTGCTGGCCGCCGGAGAGTTGGGCCGGACGCTGCTGCAGTTTGCTCCCCAAGCCCACTTGTTCTAGGGCTTGCTTGGCCCGCCGGCGTTGCTCCGGCTCCGGGATCCCAGCATAGGCCAAGGGCAGCATGACGTTCTCCAGCGCTGTCAGGACGGGCAGGAGATGGAACTGCTGGAAGACAAAGCCGATTTTTTGGTTGCGAATGTGGGCCAAATCGCGATCGGTCAGGGTGGAAACTTCCACCCCATCCAGCCAGTAGCGCCCTGAGCTGGGCCGATCCAAGCAGCCGATGAGGTTCATCAGGGTGGATTTGCCGGATCCAGAGGGCCCCATAATGGCGCAATACTCTCCCGGCTGGATCGCCAAGTCGATATCGTAGAGGGCCTGAAAACTGCCCTCCGGCAGTGGATAGACTTTGTTCACCCCAACCATCTGCACTACGGGCGGGCTGGCCGCAGCCAAGGCCTCGGCTGGGCGCTCCAGGGATCCGACCGGCCCACGGCGATGATTTGCCCAGGAATCTTGCTCAAGCATGGTTGGCACCGCGACTTGCCCCATTCTAGCCTTTGGGCTTCCCTGGCTTGACGGCTAACCGGAAGAGCGGATCTCCTGCGGCTGATGGTAGGGGCAGCTCCCCTGGGGATCCACCCTGAGGCGGTAGAGGGGAGAGCGTTCCTGATCGCAGCGAAAGGCTTGGGCTTGGGAAGTCAAGATCTGGCGGGCAAAGCGACAATTTTGGCACTTTTTGCCACCGTGATGACTGGATACAGAAGGCTGTTTTGGACGCGGCACGATCCCTGCTGGAGAAGGGGCAGCCTCTGCCGGGCGGATCAGCTCCCGTGGAGAAAGGCCGCGCAGCACCAGTTCGGATCCCTGCCAGCGGGCTTCCACCAGGCCGGTATCGGCCCAGGCCGGCCAACGGGGATCCTGGGTGATCTGGGGCGGCAGACGCACCTGTACCCCCGCCAAAGCCCGCGGCGAGCCCTGCTCCTGCCAAACTTCTTCCACCTCCCCCTCATAGCGCACAGCGGGATCCGTGACCTCGGCAGGAGAATCCGGGAGCTTGACCGGGGTTTGCAGGCGGCCGTCGGGTAGCTCCAGCCAATGTCCGGGCTGGGGGCAGTGGACATGGTAGCGATTGCACAGCTCCGGCAGATCCGCCAGATCCTGAGCCTGCTTGGGGTCGGCGTGAACCAAGACCAAATGCTGGGGGCGAAAGGTGTGGATGATCTGGGTGAGATGCCCGACATCGTTGTGGCTGTGCCAGGTTATCCATTCAACGGCAATGCGGGAGCGCAGCGGCGCCGGCCAACGCTCAAACGGGGTAGCCAGTTCCACCTCTGGCAGCCGCACCAGCAGACAGGAGCGCTGCGGTTGGGCCAGCAATCTCGACCAGATGGGATCCCAAGCCTCAGGCCCGGCATCGGCGTCGCACAGCAGCAAGCCTTGGGGCAGAGGATCCGCTTCGGTAAGGGGCTGAACCCGCGGCTGCAGGCGGTCTTCCCAGAACAAGGGCTGGTAGGTGGCGAAATTGCGCACCGGCTCCGGCAGGTAGGTGAGCAAGCGCTCGTAGAGATTGCAGCCTGCCGCCAGCCCCGGCGCCACCCATATCTTGAGCTCTTGGGGGGCTTGGGTAAAGCGGTGGTGGGCTTTGAGGAGAAAGATCAGCTCCTGCCCCAACCCCAACACTGGCAGGGGAAACAGCACCGTTTGCCCCGCTTCCAAGGCGCTGAGCAACCGCTCCACCAGGCGATTTTCCAGGTGACGACGGGGTGGATGGCGGGTGGATCCCAGCGAAGCCTCGATGAGCAACACGTCCGGCTGCCAGTGGCGCAAAGCAATGAGATCCAAGCCGGGGGCAAAGCGAGTTGAGGCCAGGGAACAGTCGCCCGTGTACACGCAGGCTTGGGCCGGAGTGGTTTGGGTATTTTGCAGCAGGGTTGCCGCCGCTCCCGGCAGATGCCCAGCCGCAAAGAAAGTGAGCATCAGATGGGGCAAAATCTCTCGCGCCCGGCCCAAAGGCAGCGCCCGAAAGGGGGGAAAGCGAATGTCCCGGTCGTAGCCTGGCCAAACGCCACACTCCCACAGACCAGCGGCCAAATGAGCAGTCACCGGCGTGGCGTAGAGAGGTACCTGAGGGTAACGACGATGAAAAGCAGGTAGCCCTTGCACATGGTCAAAGTGAGCATGGCTGCAGATTACCGCATCCGGGATCCCTGGCAGAGCCTTAAAGAGGGCAGGAGCGGGCAACCCGCAATCGAGAAGCAAACGGTGGGATCCCATCTCCAGCCAATAGGCACAGCCCTGCTGCCAGGGATCCGTACCCAGGGGGAGCAGTCGAAGGGGGGGTCTCTCTGACTCCACAGGTGTGTCGTTCTGAACCTAGAAGACCGCGTTCAATCCTGCAAACAGGAGGGGCGACTTGGCCAGGGATCCCCCCTCTCCACCGGTACACCTCCCCGGAGAGTTGGAGACAACCTGTGCCGATCCACTTATCCTACACTTCTCACAGCATAGCGTTTGCCCACCATCTGCCGCGGCAGCCTGCCATTTCATCCATGCAGCAGCTGAATGGATGTGGGGATTTGGTTTTGCGATGAACTTGTCTTGGCTTGGCAGCCTATGGGTCGGCGCTCTCTTCTGTCGCCGCAGCGGCGCTGCTGCTGGGAAAAGCAAAGCCGGCAAAATCGTGATCGTCGGGGCGCACCGTCAGGATCATCAGGTTGTAGAAGGCCCAGACCAAGCCAAACAGCAGCTCAGGCCAAGAGGGATCCCAACTGCCGGCAGAACGCAGGGATCCCACCCCCATAGCCAGAAAAGTCAGCACAATAGCCAGAGCCTGAGGCCCCAAGGAGAGCTGGGAAGGCTGCTCGGGATAGGGGGGCACTCCCTGCAGACTTTGCACCAGCGCCTGGATGGACTGAAAAAACTGGCTGCCCGTCTGCCGTTCCGACTGCCAAGCTGCCCCCCACAAATGCGGGGGAAAGGCCAAGAGCCAACTGATGCGCCCTAGGAGAGCATAAGGCAAAAACCACGCGAAGAAGACCCGGTCAAAGGCCGGCACCGGCATCCACCCCGTGCAGAGAAAGACCATCGGCACCGCCAAGTAGACCAGCTCCGCCATCCCACCGGCAGCCCAGAGGGCCAGCCACAGGTATTGAAAGCGCTGCTGCTGCGTGGTCGGCTTGCCCCAGAAGGGATTTTCCCTCAAGGCCGAAAACAAAGCCAGCAAAGCAACGCGGCGGTTGCGCAAGGGCAACAAAACACCCGTAACCTGGGTTTGGCGAACCAATTGAGACTGCCAGCCGCGGCAGTGCATCTGACACCCCAACTGCACAGGGCGACGAATGTCGATCCGCGGGATCCCTTCCAAAGCCTTGCGCCGGATGAGACAGCCAGAACCCAACAGGGGTGCCGCCTGGTAGCCCTGGGATCCCACCGCCAAGAGCTGCTGCAGGGGGTGAACGGCTCTGGGCTGGCCTAGGGTGCGCAGCATTGCCTGCACAAACCCGATACGATTGGCGATGGGAGCCCGCTCCGGCGAGTCGTAAAAGTGGGGCAAGGTCTGCCACAGGAAGTCCCGCTCGAGAAAATGGCCCGGCTGCACCAGGAGCAGATACTCCCCTTGGATATGAGGGGATCCCATCGCGTAAGCCAGGGGGTCGGCTGTGGGGCTAGGGCAGGCCCAGTATTCGCAGGGAATGGCCCGGGCCGCCTTGGCCATCTCCTCATCCTCTACCCGATCCACAATGTGGACAAACAACCGCTCCCAAGGGTAGTCGAGGTGCAGAGCCGAGAGCACCGTCTGCCGGGTTGCCTCTACGGAATCCCACTGGCGCATCACCAGCACATCCACTCGAGGTAACTGGAA
Organism: Synechococcus sp. R55.4; assembly: GCF_047461935.1. Classification (NCBI taxonomy): domain Bacteria; kingdom Bacillati; phylum Cyanobacteriota; class Cyanophyceae; order Synechococcales; family Synechococcaceae; genus Synechococcus; species Synechococcus sp. R55.4. The sequence goes on from NZ_JANSIF010000014.1 coordinate 6,562, forward strand.
AAACGACCGCCGCAGAACCTCCGGGGATGGGATCGTCTCTCTCGGCACTTGGGGATAGCGGCTGAGGGTAAAGCCCACCGCCGCCAGCCAAACATACAGCTCTGCCCCCCAAAACAAAAGGGATCCCAAATCCATCAACCCGGCTGTCAGTCGCCAGTAGAGGTACATCACCCCGGCAATGAGGTGAAGCAACCCTGCCCAGCGAAACAAATACACCCGCATCAGCTTTCTGCCTTCCACGCTTTTGCCATTTTCGCCCTTGAAGGGTCAGGGATCCCTAGCTCCTCTTCTCTTCCGGCTGGCCCCAATCCTCAAGAACGAAAAAAGTTCAGGAATCAGCAACAGCAAAACCCTGTCTGCTCTGGAGCAGACAGTTTTCAGCCCGGCAAGCAGCTTGGTCGACAGAAGCGAGAATCTTCTCTTGCGGAAGAAACTCTCCCAGGCAGTTTCAAAGCTGGGCCTTTCCCTACTGGGCAGCCACCTCAGCTGGGTAGACACTCACCTTTTGCCGCCACTTGCCATAGCGCTCAAAAGTCACAATGCCGGTGACCACAGAATACAAGGTGTCGTCGCCGCCGATGCGCACGTTCACCCCTGGGTGAAACTTGGTGCCCCGCTGCCTGACCAGAATGTGGCCGGGATGCACCAGCTCGCCCCCATAGCGCTTCACCCCCAGCCGCTTGGCATTGGAATCTCGACCGTTGCGAGTGCTGCCCGTTCCCTTCTTATGAGCCATAACGCCTCCTATGCAACTGCGTGATCAACAGAAACGAGATAAAAAAATCGGGATTCAGGACACCTGAGTTCAGAGTTTATTCCTCATCCGCAGGGATCCCTGTCGCCGCTGCCGAAGGGGCTGCCTCTGGGTTAGACTCTGGAGCCGCTTCCGTACGGGATGGTGCCGTGGCTAGGGGCACCCCATTGAGTTCAATAGACTCGATCAGCAGACGGGTCAGCGGTTGCCGATGACCCCTCTTTTTGCGGGTCTTTTTCTTTGGCCTCATCTTGTAGACGATGATTTTATCGCCGCGCCGATGCTGTAAAACCCGTGCCCTGACGACCGCCTCCGAAACGTAGGGATGCCCCAACGTGATTTGTCCCTCGTGGTTGATCAACAGCACACGAGACAAATCGAAGGGGCTGTTCTCCTCCACTTCCGCCAGGCGATCGACCTCGTAAAAACGCCCCGGCTCCACCCAAAGCTGCTTACCGCCGGTTTCCACAATTGCGTAAGTCATCTTTCTCCCTGCCGTACAGGTGCCCTGCGGGGGTCTTGAAACCTGATCCGAGCATTGACAGCGATCTTAGATCGTAGCCGAAAAAGCCGCCGTCCGTCAGCTGGGTTTGGTCGAGGACTGGCTTGCAACAGTTCCGGTCGAGCAGTGGGACGGACTCCCCAAGCACCTCATGCTGTTGCCCCCCAGCCCCTTTCCCAGAGGAAGAGGGGAGTTGGGAAGCAGTTGGGAAGCAAATGTGCAGCATCTGAGGCGACCGCAGGCCAGAGGTTGCAGAGTCATTCTTTGCTATTCGGTCAGCTTCTCCCAAGCAGCCTGAAGGGCAGCCTGCATGCGCTGAGCGGCGCGGCTGAGGCGATGTTGCCAGGTTTCCCACTTGTGTTGCAGAAACTCTGCCGCCTCGTCCAGTAGGGAGAGATCGAACTTGCCCCCTTTGGCCAGCTCGTCCCGCACCTGCTTCACCTTAACGCGCACCACCTCCGGCGGATCCTGTGGGCCAACCAACGCCTTGAGGCGATCCCCCATGCGCTGGATAAGCTGTTTCACCTGCCGAGATTTTTCGCTCCAAAAGTTCTTTAAGCCTTCCGCTTCCGATTTCAGCCGCTGCGGAGCATCCTCCTTAACCACCACCGCGTCCACATCAATGGCTTCCACATCCTCAGGCAGGAGAACGGCGCGCCCCCCCCAAGGCTCGGCAATGCTGCCACCCAGAATATAAGCGGCAATCGCTCCAGTCTCCCAGTCAAAGAGAAAATCCTCAATCCAGCCGACCTCTCGATTCCCAATGCGCACTGTGCGACGGTAAAGAGAGCTGATGGGGGTTAGGGGGGTAGCAAAAACGGTAGAGTAGGTCAGCAGCGCGTCTGGCCCGATGAGAGAAATCTGCTCCAGGGGGGTGTACCCCTGCTGGCTGGTGAAGTAGCATACCCGCCCTGTTGGGTCAACCCAGATTTCTTCTACGGTACCCAATGCGGTAGCAGTGCTGCCATCGAGGGCCAGCAGGCCCACCACCTGGCTACGTCGGATGATCTGTTCCATAGGGTTCATCGAGTTATCTCCTTGATGGGTTAGCTGGGCAGCCTCAAAATCCGCGGTAGTGGCGCAGTTGCCCCCTGAGCCGGGCAATTTCCTGAGCCATGTCCAAGACCATCGCCGCCCCCGTCCAGTTGAGGCCTAAGTCTCGGTGTAGGCGGCTCATTTGCAACAACCGCCTGAGCTGTTGGGGGGTCAGGTAGCTGCTCTCGGCCTCCACTAAGCCCTGAGCCAGCAGCCATTCCAGCAGGTGGGGAGGGATCCCCAGCAGTTCCGTGGCCTGCTCGAAGGTATAGAGCCGTTCTTCTACCCGCACAATGGCCAAACTCATAGACTCACCTCCTGCAAGTGGGCGCGGGGATCCCAGCTACGGCTTTGGCGCAGCTTTTCGTAGAGATCCCGCTCGGTCTGGGAAAGGGATTTGGGTGCCACCACCTTCAGCCGCACCAGCAGGTCGCTCCGCTGGCCTTGGGGATCCCGCCAGCCTTGGCCCCGCAGCCGCAGGGTTTGGCCGCTGTCTACCCCGGCAGGGATCCTCAGTTGCACGCGACCCGTAGGGGTGGGAACTTCCGCCGTCCCTCCCAAAGCCGCCTCGTCAGGAGTAATGGGCAGCTCGCAGAGCAGGTTGTCTCCGTCAAAGCGGAAGAAGGGATGGGGGGGCAGCTCCAAAGTGAGGTAGAGATCCCCTCTTGGCCCGCCAAAGGGGCTGACCTGGCCTTTGCCCTTGACGCGGATGCGACTGCCCGGCTTAGCGCCGGGGGGAATGCGGATAGTTAGCGTTTCTCCATCTAGGTTCAGCCGTTTCTGGGTGCCGTGGAAAGCTTCTGCCCAGCTGAGACCCAGAGTGCCCTCCACATCCTGCCCCGGCAAATCCACCGAAACAAACGGCCCAAAGCCGCCGGCGAAGCCCTGGAACCCGCTGCGGCGGGAGCTCATACGGCCCAGCAGCTCGTTGATAAACTCCTCGAAGCTGGCGTATTGGGCGAAGCCCTCCATGCCCGGCATTCCAGCAGCAGAACCAGTACCCACCCGCTGCCAGTACTGCCCAAACTGGTCGTAGCGCCGCCGCTTCTCTGGATCAGAGAGCACCTCGTAGGCTTCGTTGATCTCCTTAAAGCGTTCCTCTGCCGCCTTGTTGCCGGGGTTCACGTCGGGGTGATACTGGCGGGCCAACTTGCGATAGACGCGCTTGATTTCCTCGGCAGAGGCATCTCTGCTGACGCCCAGGATCTTGTAGTAATCCTTGAAGTCACTCGCAGCCATAGGCTCACCCCTGCAAGGTTAGGTTAGAGTTTTTCGGGCTATTCTCAGGATATAAGGTTGCAGCTAAAAAATTGGAGCAGACCCAGAACACGTACAGGCAGAGCGGCGAGATGGCGCTTTACTGTGCTCTCGCTACTTCGGAAACTTTTTGGGCTAGGGCTTGCGTTTGGAGAAGATCCCTTTCTCATCTCGTGTGAAAATTTGCTTGACCTTTTCCCAAGCTTTGAGGAGTGCATGGGTGGAGTTATTGCTCTCTTGTTTGGCTTGGTTGTAGGCTTCCACAAAGGTTTGCTGCGCTTCTTCCGAGAGGTCAGCGCGGATTTCCGGCGAGATGCTCTCTGGGGTTAAGTCTCCCTCTGGCTCACCGGGCAAGTTCAAGTCGGCAATGGAAACTTCCTCTCCGCCAGCACTCTGCAGCAGCCAGTAAATTTCGCCCGACTTCTCTTCCGGTACTTGCACCACCAACAAGAACTCGCCCGCCTGTACCCGGGTTTGGTAGATGGCGGCTTTCTCCTGCGGCATACCCAAGGCAATCAGGGCGGATCCCAGGCCCGCTCCCAGTGCTCCGTACAAAGCGCCGCCCGTTGCCCCCAACAAAGCGGCTCCCAGAGGCCCAGCGGCCACCACTGCCCCCAAAAAGGGAATGAACAGCACCCCCACGCCAGTGAGCAGCCCCAGCAGGGATCCGAACAGGGATCCATAGATGGCCCCATTGGTCAGACCGTCCAGAACCACCTCTTTGCGGGTGATAAACCCGGTAATTTTGGCTTCGGTTTGAAAGTTGCGGCCAATAATGGAGATGCAATCGTTGGGAATGCCACGGTTCAAAAGCCGCTGGATACACTCTTGCAGCTTGCCCTCTTCTTTGAAGGCGGCGGAAACACACTTTTTGGGAGCTTGGGCAAAAGCGCTCATACGCAATCTCCTGCTGAGTTTTACAGTGCCAAGGCAGGTTTTTTAACCTTTTCCCTGCTACTACTCTCGTCTTACTACTCTCGTCTATTGTCTCCCCTCTTCAGCAAAGGACTCGGTCGCAGAATCGCGAACCCCCTGGAGAAATCTCCGTACTGAGGATGCCAATTCCATCCTTACCCCTGGCCTCCTTCCAGGAGAGGGGAGTTGGGATTCAACGCATGCTACTTGCTGCCGGAATGACTGGGGGGTTTGGAAGAGCTACAGCGAGCGGATCCCGGCCATCAAGCCCTGGCAGACCCCCGTCAGGAAGTCTTGATCTAGGGTTTCGAGGGTGTCGCTTGGCTTGTGGTAGTGAGGGTTGCGCAAGAAAGCGGTGTCGGTAACCATAACGGCGGCGTAGCCCGCATCCCAAAAGGGGGAGTGGTCGCTCAGGCGAGTGGCAGGCAGGATTAGGCCCCGCTGCCCGGCCAGCAGCCAGCAACAAGGGATCCCCACTTTTTGAAAATCACGCTGCAGCTTGAGCAGATCCCCCCAGGTGGGCCAGTTGCCGATGAGACCGATGTAATCTCCCCGGTTGGGGTAGAGCTTCTCAAGGCCGGCGGGATAGTCCTGGGATCCGGGGGCGGGATCCCGGTAGCCCAGCATTTCCAAAGACAGCATCAGCCGTAGGGATTGCCTCTGACGTTGAAGAAACTGGGCGTAAGCCCCACTGCCCACCATTCCCCGCTCCTCCAGGTCAAAAGCCACCAGCCACAGGGGGGAAGGGGCAGGGTTGGCGGCAAAATGGCGGGCCAATTCCAGCAACACCGCTATGCCGCTGGCGTTGTCGTCTGCTCCAGGGGTTGCCGGGGCAGCGTCAAAGTGGGCTCCGATGAGGATGGGTTGGCGGCCAGAACGGGATCCCGGCAATTTCAAGATCCAGTTGCGGTGCAGGCGGCCACCGGCCTCAAAGGGGAAGGACTCCAGGGATCCCCACTTAGAAAGCTGCTCTTGGATGTAGCGCTCCACCTGCTGATGGCCCAAGGGCGACCAGTCGGGATCCCGCGGCTGGGCCACTTGCTGCAGATGAGCCTCTAGGCGCTGCTGCAGGTCTGGGAGCTCTGCTGCTGACATCAGTCTCCCACCTCAGAGGGAATGGCTTGGGCATGGACTTGGCAGGCCAACTCCAGGGTGAAGTAGCGGTGGGATCCCACCGTTCCCGCCAACACCCGAAACGGATCCTCAGGCTCCCCCAGGTGATCCAGCACCAGAGCCGCCCCGGAAAAATCCTGATCCCGGGTATAGTCGTTTACCGTCACCACAGTGGGAATACCGGCCTGCTGGGCCGAGCGCAGCCCATTCTCCGAGTCTTCAAAGGCCAGGCAGGCCTGGGGGGGCAGCCCCATCTGTTCCAGGGTGTAGAAGTAGATGTCGGGGGCGGGCTTTTTGGCGGGGACAATATCGCCGGCAGCGATCACTTCAAACCAGCTTAGGCTCTCCGGCAGTGTGTGCTCCAAAAGGGCTGTTACATTTTCCGGCGTGGTGGTGGTGGCAATGGCCAAGCGGATCCCAGCAGCTCTGGCCTCCTGCAGGAGGCGCTTCACCCCTGGGCGGAGTGGGATCCCCCCTTGGGCCAATAGGGCAGTGTAGTGGCGGGTTTTGGCCTGGTGCAGCCGGGCAATGAGGGCATTTAAATCTTCACCAGGGGGTAGCGGCGGCTGGCAGGTTGCAACGAAATGGCGAATGCGCTCTTTGCCCCCCGTAATGGCCAGGAGTTGGCCGTAGAGCTCCACCGACCAGTGCCAGTCCAGCCCTGCCTCGGCAAAGGCAGCGTTAAAGGCCACGCGATGACCATCCCGCTCCGTGTCCGCCAGCGTGCCGTCCACATCGAAGATCAAAGCTTGGAGTGTCATGTGTACCCCCACCCGCCTACAAGCGACTCTATGCTACTGCATGGCTTGGGTGCCCCTAGCCAGGTTTCTGGGAAGGCCAACAAGGTGAGAAAATGAGGCACTGGTTATCCAATCTCGCCATGAGCTTCGATTTTGACGTAATCATCATCGGTGCCGGCGTCGGCGGCCACGGCGCTGCTTTACATGCGGTCGAATCTGGCCTGAAGACCGCCATCGTTGAAGGTGCAGAAATGGGCGGCACCTGCATCAACCGCGGCTGCATCCCCTCCAAGGCTCTGCTGGCCGCCTCAGGACGCCTGCGGGAACTGCAACATAGCTCTGGGCTGGGCATCCAAGTGGGATCCCTTCAGGTGAACCGAGAGGCTATTGCCAATCATGCTGCCCAAGTGGTGGAGAAGATCCGCGCCGACATGACTCGCTCGCTGGAGAAGCTGGGGGTAACAATCCTGAGAGGGCGAGGCAAGTTGGTGGCACCCCAGCAGGTGGAAGTCCAGGAAGAGAAGGGATCCCACACCTACACGGCACAGGATGTCATTCTCGCGACGGGCTCCCGCCCCTTTGTGCCCCCTGGCATCGAGGTGGATGGCCGGACGGTGTTCACCAGCGACGAGGCGGTGCGGCTGGAGTGGATCCCGGAGCGCCTAGCGATTATCGGCAGTGGCTACATCGGCCAGGAGTTTGCCGACATCTACACTGCCTTGGGATCCCAGGTCATCCTCATCGAAGCCCTGGAGACCCTGATGCCGGCCTTTGACCCCGATATTGCCCGCCTGGCCCAGCGGGTGCTGATTAAGCCCAGGCAAATCCAGACCTACGTGGGGATCACGGCCAAGCAGGTGATCCCTGGCCAGCCAGTAACGATTCACCTCTCCAACGGCGAGACGCTGCAGGTGGATGGCTGCTTGGTGGCTGCCGGTCGGATCCCGGTCTCAGAGGGGCTGGGCTTGGCCGAGCTGGGCATCGACACCGGCAAACGGGGGTTCATCCCCGTCGATAGCCGCATGGCCACCGATTTGCCTCACCTCTGGGCTATTGGGGATGTGACCGGCAAGATGATGTTGGCCCACGCAGCGGCAGCCCAGGGGAGAGTGGCCGTGGAAAACATCTGTGGCCGTACCGCCTATATGGACTACCTGAGCATTCCGGCCGCGGTGTTCACTCACCCGGAAATGGGTTTTGTAGGGCTGACCGAACCTCAGGCCAAGGAGGAAGGCTACAGCGTGGGCACGGTGCGCACCTACTTTGGCGGCAACTCCAAGGCCATTGCTTCGGGAGAGACAGAGGGCATGGTCAAGCTGGTCTTTGACAAGAGCACCGGCCTACTGCTGGGATCCCATATCTTCGGGCCCCATGCGGCGGATTTGATTCACGAGGCAGCTCAGGCCATTGCTCGCCGGGCCACGGTGCGAGAACTGGCCGGCTTGGTGCACGTTCACCCCACCTTGGCAGAGACGCTGGAGGAAGCCTACAAGCGGGCAACTCACGCTCTGGCAGGGCCTTAGCCAACGGCTCGGCAGAGGGTCGCCTGCCTCACTCGGTTTTGTGAGGACTCCGTCCCGCCCGCTCTGCCTCCGGCGGGGTTTACAACCAGGCTGTGAAGGGCCAGGTTCTCAGACGGGCAACCCAGCAAGATCTCCCGGCTCAAAGCGTCAAGAAGACCTTAGGATGGGGGGGAACGCGTGGGAGGAAGTGCTTTTGGTGAGCGAAGCCGAGATTACCCGGGCAGTGCAGGCCCAGTACGAGACTTTCCCCTATCCTCCTATTCCTTACGACCGGCCCTTTGAGGGCTTCTCCAGTCTGGGCAGCTATACCTTGGCGCAGTACGCCCGCACCCGCACCTTGCAAGAGCCCACAGGATCCAGGTTTTTGGTGGCCGGGTGTGGCACCGGCTGGGAAGTGCATGGCATTGCCGCCAGCAACCCCGGCTATGGTTCGGTGGTCGGGATCGACATCAGCCGCCCGGCCCTGGAGATTGCCCAAAAGCGAATTAAGCACCACGGCCTACGCAACTGCTCTGTGCAGTACGGGGATCTAATGGATCCCTCTACCTGGCCCGAAGGCAGCTTCGACATGATCAGCTCCTACGGCGTGATTCACCACACTGCAGATCCGGTGAAGGCTTTGAGCAATCTGGCATCGCGGTTGGCTCCCGATGGGGTGATGGCGCTGATGCTCTACAACCGTTCAGGCCGTTGGCATCTGTACCGCATTCGGCGAGCCTTGGAGTTGTTGGGCATCACCCCACCTGCAACCCCAGAAAAGATCGAATTTGTGCGGCAACTGCTGAAGGGAGCCAGCCCCAATTCCCTTTTGGCCAAGCACGCCAAGGCTCACCAAGAATACTATGGACAAGATGAAAACATTGTCGATAATTTCTTCCATGCCAATGATATTCCTTTCGACATCGGCGAGATTCCCGACTTGCTTGCCCAAGCCGGGCTGGAGTTTATCGATGTAGCCCCCTACTTGGACTATTGGAATGCCAGGCCGTTGATTGCCGCCACCCACCCGGAGTTCCATCGCCGCTACGAGGCCCTTGCTCGCATCGACCAACTGCGGGTCATGGAGTATCTGGAGCCTCTGTATCACACGCAAAATCTCTTCTGGTGTTGCCATCAAGGGAAAAAGGTGGACCACTGGGATCCCTTTACAGTCGAATTTTTTAAGAGCTCCCGCTGGCAGCTCAACCCCTTGTTTGTCCGCTATGGCAGCGTGCGCTACTGGGATCAAAAAATCCCCTTTTCAGATCTGTTGGGCAAGCTGGATCCGGCCCAGATCCTGACCCAGAAGATGGATATTTTCTGGCCTATCGCCCGGATCCCTGGCAAGATGATGGCCTCTACCCGCTACCAAGTGGTGGAGCTGCTGCTGCCCTTGGCCAATCAAGCCCGTTCTGGCGCTGAGATCCTGGCTGCCCATGAAGAGAGAGCCGACCACCTTCTCAACCTATTTCGACAGTGGGAAGCAGACCGGTTAGTCCTGCGGGTTGCCTAGCTTCTGGTTATTCCAAACAGTCCAAATCACCAGGGTCAAAGTCTGTTCCATGCTAAGGTTGTATCATGCATGACCGAGGACGGTGCTTCTCCCCAGGCATGTTTGCGCCGGCGGTGCGGAGCACCTCTACTGGGACATCTTCGCCACAGCTTTCCCTGTGAATAGAGCTGGCAGATCTGGATCCCAATCAACATCCATGGCAACCCCAACGCCAGAGCTGGTAGGAGGCAAGGATGGCTGACTACAATCGCGGCATTATGAAGTTCAAGGGGGCAGATAGCCCAATTGTCGTTTTGATCTCGGCAGGGATTGTGGCCGGTGTGGTTTCGGCCCTGATCTGGTGGGCTTTGCACTTTGCTTACGCGGCTTGAGTCTCAGCCTCTTCCAGAAGCTAAGGGCAGCTTTTCCTGCGCTGCAAGCCTCCCGGACAAGGTAGGGAATTGGGACGAGGCTTCTTTGCAACGCTTGCGGCAGTCTCTTCAACGTTGGTACCGTGACCACGGAAGGGATCTGCCCTGGCGCCGCACCCGGGATCCTTACGCCATTTGGGTTTCGGAAGTGATGTTACAGCAAACCCAGGTGGCAACAGTTATCCCCTACTTTCAGCGCTGGATGCAAACCCTGCCCGGGATCCCAGCATTGGCGGCAGCCCCCCAGCAGCAGGTGCTGAAACTGTGGGAGGGCCTGGGCTACTACCGGCGGGCCCTGAACTTGCACAAAGCCGCCCAAATCCTGGTGCGGGAACGGAACGGCGAGTTCCCCAGGGATTTGGAGCAGGTGCTGGCTCTGCCGGGGATCGGGCGCACCACGGCTGGCGGCATTCTCAGCGCTGCCTTCGATCAGCCTTTGCCCATTTTGGATGGCAACGTCAAGCGGGTGTTGGCTCGCTTGGTGGCTTTGCAGCAGCCTCCGGCCCAGTGTCTGCCCCTGTTGTGGCAGCTTTCCCAGCAATTGTTGGATCCCGTGCAGCCGCGGGCTTTTAACCAAGCCCTGATGGATTTGGGGGCTACCGTCTGTCGTCCCAAAAAGCCTCACTGTGGCCGGTGCCCTTGGCAAGCGGATTGCAGCGCCTACAATCGAGGTCAACACCAACAATTGCCTATGTCTGCACCCCGTGCCTCCCGTCCTCATAAGCAAATCGCGGTTGCCATTGTTCTTCGGGGAAAAGAAATCCTTATCGATCGACGACTGGAAAGCTCAATGCTCAGCGGGCTGTGGGAGTTTCCCGGAGGCAAAATCGAGCCGGGAGAAACGGCTGCCGAGTGTGTAGTACGGGAGGTAAAAGAAGAAATCGGCATCGATATCGAGGTGGTCGCGCCGCTGGCCACCGTCGAACATGCCTATACCCATTTCACCGTTACTCTTATCGCTTTTATCTGTCGCTACCTGGGCGGAGAAGCCCAAGCCCTGCAATGTAGCGAGGTGCGCTGGGTCAGCCCGGCGGAACTGTCGGAATTTCCCTTCCCAGGGGCCAATCAAAAGTTGTTTCCCCACTTGTATGCTTGGCTGGCAGAGCATGGCAACCCATGATGAACCCACCCAATCCGCCAAATGGCTTAGACCCTTCTGGAACGTTTGCCCCAAGACATTCGATAGGATAGTAGATGTCCTGCTGCCGTGAGCTACGGATATGCTTGTCACTCTGGAAAAAGCTGGGGAGATTCTGGCCAAGGGATCCCACACAGCCATCACAACCACAGATGGCAAGATCGCGCTGGTGCCCAAGGGAAAAGAAACCCTCAAACTGACGGCCAACGAAGCCATTAACCTAATGTTTTACGTCGTCCGCTCCGCTGAACCGGCAGAGACGGTGATGGCCCAACTGGAGGAGGCAGTTGCCAAAGCTCAAGCCCCCGATCCAGCCGAGGAACGGGCCAGAAAATATCGAGAACTTCGTGGCATCTAAACGGATGGGCACTCGTGCCGGTTGGATCCCTTCGCAAACTGGAGAGAGACCCCAAAACAAAGATTAAAAGCAGGAGGAGCTAAGGGCGACGAACTTTCCATTGGTGGTCCACCCCAGCAACATTGGCTCCTGCGGTTGAATGGCCCGTCCGGTGAGAGCACAGCATTGGGCTTGGTGGGCCGTGGCCGGGAAGCTGGCCCGAATATCCTCAGGACTGAGGGTGGCAGCCCCTTGGGAGTGGCGTAGGACATAGCTCCAAAGAATTTCCCGTATGAGGGCCTGGTAGCCCCGATTTCCGGCCAACGCCTTCAGTCGCTGCTTCAGCTCACGTTCCAGCCGAATGCTGGTCACTTCCATCTGGGTCGTGGGAATGGGGGAATTGGCGCGAACGGGCATGCAGGGATCCTCCCTCGAAAAGCCTATACTACTCCTGTAGCATAGCTGGCTTACCGCCTGAGCGGGGATCCCGGCCTGGGTGAGATGGCTCAGGTCAAAATGGTTGCAAGCTGTGCAGTTCTGACCGCTAAGGCAACGTCAGCACCTGAGTGTATGGTTGAGTTGATCCCGCCCCGTCGCCGTGCCTTGGAGCATTTGCTGGCCCGCCTTGGATTCAGGGATCCGGCTTTGCTGGAACAACTGCGTTGGGATCTGCTGGATCAGGCTCTGATTCACCCTTCTCTGGATGGCCGACGGAACAACGATCGGCTGGAGTTGTTGGGGGATTCTGTCCTGCGAATTTTGGTCACAGAATTCTTGTTTCAGTCCTATCCCCATCTGTCGGTGGGAGAGCTGACCGCGATTCGCTCCGACCTGACCAGCGATGCTTACCTGGCAGAACTGGCGGATCTGCACGGCTTGGATCGCTACCTCGAGGTGGGATCCAGCTCTCAAAACGACTTGGCCGGACGGGGTCGGCGGCTGGCGGATGCTTTCGAGGCTCTGCTTGGGGCTTTTTATCTCAGTTGGGGTATTTACACGCTGCCCAAGCTGCATCCCTGGCTGGATCCCTATCTACACCGGCGAGTGGAGCAGTGGTTTCAAGACCCCACTCGGCGCAACCCCAAAGCAGCCCTGCAAGAACTCACCCAACGCCTTTGGGGCAGCCTGCCGGAATACCGCCTGGTGGCCGCCCAGGAACATCCCCCCCATTTCACCATGGAAGTCTGGGGGCAAGGACGGTGCTGGGGTCGCGGTGAAGGTCGCTCAAAAAAGGCTGCGGAAATGGCCGCCGCTGCCCAAGCCTACAAACACTTGCAGTCGGAGCAGACATGAGAGGCAGCCACCGCTACGAGTTGGCCAGTTGGTTGTTTTTGCTGGGGAGCAGCCTGTTTGCGGTGAGCGAGGTGATGACCTTGGGCAGTGACCCCTCTCTGTGGGATCCAGCAGCTCCAGCCTTTCTCAATCTCAAGGTTGTCCAAACCCTGCTGGGGATAGGAGCCAGCCTCCTGTTCGTCGTAGGTAGTGCTCTGTTTATCCTCGATGCCCGTCACCGCTGAGAAGCGCCCCTTATCCAGCAACCACAATAGCCCTTCTCCGAGAGCGGAGAGAGGCGAATCAGATGAGAAGCTTGCTAATAAGGACTTCTTCCGGCTACGGGATCCGCAGGCGAGAGACTTTCTTTCTGTGGCAACCCTTCCGGCTCGTTTGACGAGTCATTCGGACGAGAGGAAAAAGATGGCTCTGGGCTGCTCGCGTCGGCAGGATCCATCCCCGGCAAAGCCAAAGAACCAGCAGCCTCGGTGGCCCGAGCATACAGCCTGGCTCGAACCTCTGCCTCCTGCTTGGGCTTCAGATAGAGGTTCTCCAGCAGCACCGCCATACCCGCCACCCACGGGGGGGCGATCACCGCCCCAACAATACCCAACAACTGGGTGCCCCCCAGCACCGCCAGCAACTGATACAAGGGCTTCACCCGCACCGAGGATCCCACCAACAGAGGATCCAACACATAGGTTTCCAGGTTTTGAACGGCAACATATAGGATCAGCACCCACAAAAAAGTCCAGCCCCCCTGCACAATCGCCACCACCAAAGCGGGCAGGGATCCCAGTACCGGCCCAATGAAGGGGATAAGGTTGGTAAACCCAGCGATCACCCCCAGCGCCAGAGCAAACTCCGACAGGCCCAGAAAGCGAAGCGAGACGGTGATCATCACACCCAAAATGGCAGAGACCAGCACCCGCCCCTGGATGTAGCCCCCCATGCGCTGGGCCATCGGGTGTACCTGCTCAGCAAGCCGCTCATTCCAGGGATAGGGAAACAACTCCACCAAGCCCCGCACCAAGTCAGAGCCGCTCACCAGCATGTAGCCGGAAATGAAGAGGGTCAGCACCATGGTCAGCAGACCGCCCAGCAAACCACGGGTGAAGTCGAAAGACTGCACCAGCACCCGTTGTCCCGAGCGAACCGCCCAGCTCATCAACGACTGAGGATCGAGCAACTGGTTTAGGTAGTCCAGCGCCGCCGGATCCACCCCCGCCAGATCGGCAATCCAGGTATCCACCAACAGTTGCAACTGCTCCAGATAGAAAGGCAGCCTCGTCAGCAACCGCTGGGTCTGAGTCGCCACCGTCGGGCCAATGAGCAGAGCCAAGCCGGCAATCCCGGCAATTAAACTCAAATACACCAGCACAACCCCCAGCCAGCGGGGGATGCGTAATCGCTCGGCCAGATCCACCAGGGGAGCCAGCGCCGCCGCCACCACCACCGCGATCATCACCGTCAGCACCAAGCTGCGCAGTTGCCACAGCAGCAACAACAGCATCCCTGTGGCCACCACCAGGGCTACGGAGGATACGGAGATGGTCAATTGTCTTCGGCTCATCATCTGGCTGGGTTCTCTTCAGGGGGCTAGGTAACAGACGGCTCTACCATCCTGGCTTGCCCTAGCTGGACTTGCCAAATGCTCCTGGGCAAAGACCCCAAACCCAGCGCTTCAGATTCTCAGCAAAAACCCCGCCAGAGCTGAGCTACCGCAACAGTTCCCTCCGCACCGCTTCTACATATTCCAGCAGCCCCGGGGATCCCGTGCCGGAAGCCCGCCACAACATCAAAGCGCTACCCAAATCGGAAGCGGCACCAGCCCTATCCTCTCCCTGGTAAGCGCGCGCCATACCCCGGTAGTAGTACACATCACCTTGGTAAGGCTGCAACTCAAGAGCTCGGCTGAAATCTTGAACGGCCAAATTGAAGTCGCAGATGCTGGCCCACATCAGGCCGCGATGGACATAGGCCTCGAAAAGATCGGCAGCATCTTGATTTTGCTTGGCCAGCTCAATCGCCAGATGCGACACATCAAACGCCGATTCCAGATGGCCTTGTTCGGCCCAGATGCGAGAGCGGATCAAGTGCAATTGCGGGTTGTGATAGGCAATCCGATCCAGGGGAGACAAGGTCGCCAGAGCCTGCTCAGGTTCTTGCAAACGCTCGTGTTGGATTTTGGCCTTGAGCAAATAGGCTTCAGCCAGGTAGGGATCCAAAGCAATGGCAATATCCAGATCCCGCAGAGCAGAGCGCATCAAGCGAGCAATGGCAGAAGCATGCTCAGGCTGCGGTAAAGCAGCAGGATCTTCTTGAGACTCCCGCCAGAAGTATTGCGCCCGTTGCAGATAAAGCTGCGCATTTCCCGGCTCCTGTTGGATGGACTGGGTTAGCCGCGCCAGCTCATTGGGAAGATCCGCCGGAGCAGAGGATTGAGAGAGAGTGGGATCCTGACGCCGAGGCCGTGCCGGCACGGCAAGGCTTGGGTTGGAACGGCCAACAACCCCGGCGGGCTGGGGAGCTGCCTGCTGTACCAGCAACTGATGAGCCTGCTGCTGGTGAGCTAGAGAGCGCTGCTCAAGCTGCTGTACCCGTTCTTGCAGCTGGGCTTGCCGCATGAGCCAAGATCCAGAACCTGGTTCATCTTCAAACAAGGCCTGGGATGAGGGCAGGGAGTGCTCCCAAGCTTGTAGAGAAGCCTCAGTGACAGGACTCTGGCTCTTACGAGACGAGGCCAACCAGCCACATTCGCCGATCAAAAACGGCAAGGACAGCAAACCCAACAAAGCCGAGCCGGAGAACAGAAGACTGGGCCTAAGCATGGATCCCACCCCTTGAAATAGCCTAGAAATGAAGAGTTGCCTCTAAGCTAGTTCGCCACAGCCGCAGTGTCCAGACTTTCGGCGATGCTTGCCCTGAGCCAAAACTCAGAAACTCTCCCCTAGGGGATTTTGCCACCGGCCAGATCCACCAACTCCACGCGGCGATTTTTTGCTCGGCCCTCCTCGGTGGCGTTGCTGGCAACGGGAGCCGAAAACCCCACGCCAACCGGATAAAGGCGGCGCTGCTCGATACCCAGCTGAACCAACCGGTTGACAACCGCCTCGGCCCGGCGCCGCGAGAGACCCAGATTATAGTCGAAGCTGCCGGTCGCATCGGTATGACCGACCACGAGGATGCTGAGGTTGGTGCGCTCGCGCATCAGCTTGGCGATCTCGGCAAGGGTGGGCTCGGCAGCCGCTTCAATCTGATCCGAGTCATAGGCAAAGAGAATGCCGTAGAGGGCGATCCGGCCATCGCGGCTGATGGCTTGATCGATCTCGCTGCTTGTAATGCTTTCAACCAGCTCCAGGCGTTGCTGGCGGGGCTTGACATCGACGACATCCACTCGCCCCAGAGTAATCCCGGTCGGGATCGGTCCACTGCCGCGGGTGACCTCCCAGTCATCGGTATTGACCACAAAGTAGGCGCTCACGAATCGCTCATCGCCTTCGGGGGACTTGCCACGTGCGGCTAAATAGGCAGCAGTGTTTTCTCTGGCGTTTTGAAACGGCCACTGGGCCCGTTCTTCCGGCGTGCTGTAGGTGCCCTTCATATCCAGGATCTCGTCAGCAATCTGGTTGTTGTAGCCGAGGGTCTCAATCTCCTCCCCCAAGCCGGAGAAGAGGATCTCAAAGCCAGACTCTTTCAGTTCGGTTTCGTAGTTGAGCAGCGCCTCAAGAGGGGCAACCCGCTCCGGCAGTCGGTAATAGGTCGTGATGCGACGCCCTTCGACAGTTTGAGACCGGTACGGCTGCACAGCTCCCATCGCGCCACTGAAGACGATTTTTTCAAGGGCCAACTTAAAGCGGTCGTAATCGGCCCGCGATTGAAACACAATGCTGGATCCTGCGAAGCGCTTAAGCCCTGGGGGATCCGCTGTCCCTGGCAGATCGGCCCGAGCTGGCCCCGCCTGGACAAGCAGCGCTGTTAGCACAGCGAAGGCAAAACGCTGTAAATCTGCGCGAAAAGACATAGCCACTCCCTAGTTTTTCCAAAATCTTTACGGGGCCAATGCCTAGAAGCTTAGCTCAGAAATGCAAAGGGATTAAGGGCAAACCTTTCTTTTAGTGTGTTAGTTTACGAACCATTGTTAGTACTTAGGATATGAAGCACTTAAAAATTAAGAGAAAATGCTAACCCGTAGTCGAGCTGAATATTCGAGACAATGCTCTGGCGCTCCCAGCTACCAAGGCGAACTCAAAAAGCGTTCATAAGCATTCATACCCTTTGTAACAGATTGCAAGCAAACCTTCACAAACAGATCACTGCACCTGAGCCAGAGTTAGATTTTCTACAGGAGCAGAACCGGGAAGTGCCACCCTTACCTTGGTTCAGTTCGACTCCCAGGATCCCTATGAAGTCATTCACCGCTTCAAGCCAATTGCCGAGGTCCCTGAGCTGACCCGCGAGACCTACGTGCCGCGAGCTTCTACTCCCTTGCTGGATGCCATGGGGCGCGGCATCATCGACCTAGAAAAGAGCCTCAGCGAACTCAGCGAGGCAGATCGCCCGGCCAAGGTTATGATGGTTGTGGTAACCGATGGGCAAGAGAATGCCAGTCGCGAGTTCCGCAAAGAGCAAATTGAGAAGATGATCAAGGGCAAGGAAGAAAGCTAATCCCTCTGCGGATAGGGCTTTGTGGGCAGGTTGACACAGGAAGCCCCTCGGATCCAGGGAAAGGGGAAGTATCGCAATGACCTCTGGGCCAGGGGGGATCCCTTCAGCGCCGTCGTCTGGAGCAGCGACGCAGTAACCAACTGGCGGCGGCCCGGTCGCCTTCATCCCATGCCAACCGCTCCACGGCCACCATCACCATCGAGGTGATTACAGCTTCACTTAAATGGCGAGAACGCAAGTGCTGCACGGCTGAAGTGGCGGCCTCTAGGTCGCGTCTGCGGATGGCGCGGAGCAGCTCATCAGACATAGACCAAGTCAACGAGCCTCACTTCCTTTCTGCCCCCTTTCTACCCCAAGAGCCAGAAACTTCCCCTTTCCTTCACCTGCTTGTCAGATAATGCAAAAGTTCGTTTTACTTTCACGAAATATCTCACAAAATGTCTTAGGAATTGTTATACTTTTTGCCCCTGAGCCGACTAGGCATGTCAGACAGCAGGGAGGACCGCAGGGGAGCACGGGATCCCTTTGATAAGCCGCTCCATTTCTGCTTGTAAATCTTGGGTGAGGGCTTGTACGGCTTGTCGGCGGTTGGCCTGGTAGGCGGGCCAGCGTTCGGAAACCGAGAGGGGATCCCCAATGCTGAAACGCGCCAGGCGGGGGCCCAAGCGGGGGGGAGCAGTTCCGACGGGATTTTCTCCTTTGATCCAAGCCAGCAGACTCCAGAGGCGCAGGGCGGTTTCCGCCAACTCGTCTAGACTTAGACTGGGCTGCTCGGGCATGGGGCGCACCGCAAACACCATCAAGGTTTCCGCCAAGCGCATGTGCCAGAGGTGAAAACTGGCCTCAGCAGCCACTCGATTGGCCAGCCCCCTTTCCAAAGCCGAGAGAGCAGCAATATCGGCAATATCTTCGCGGTAGATCCAGGCCCAGCCCGCCTGTTCGATGCGGTGCCGCCGCTCGATGAAGTCTCCTTGAGGCTCCAGACCAAAATGCTGCTCGGCCACCCGCAGGGCCAGATCTGACAAGCTTTGAAGACGCGCCAACAGATCCCCCTCTTTAACCTGGGCTCTATCTGCAGCAGGAAGAGCAGGGGCATAAAAGCGCTCATAGAAGGTCTGCATGACCTGGAGCAGGTGTTCTCCCAAGCGAAGGATACGGGCCAGCAAAAAGGCTTGACCGGCGTGAGCCGAGCGCGTGGGCGGCAGCTTGCAATCGGCCTCCATGCGGCTGAGCAATCTATTCAGAGCGGCACTGGGATCCCGCAGGTAGGAATAGCGAAGGCCTACCGGCAAGATCAGCACCTGCTCTGGCCGTCCCGCCTTGTGCAGATCCTCCACCGCCCAAAAGCTCATCTGGGCTACCCCCGGCTCCAACGGGTTGAGAAGACTGCTCATACCGTTGATCGTTCCTTCTGGAGCTACCGCCAGCGGATATCGGCCCGATACAAACTGCTCACGAGAACTTTTTAGCCCTGCCCGATCCAGACGGCCTCGCAAAATCGGGATCCCACCCAAGCGCGGCAAGCCCCAACGGGCAACGGATCCCAGCCACAGAGGTAGGCCGCGGTCGTAGACAAACAAAACGTGGGGCCGGCCCCGAAAGCGGATCCCCTGGCGTTGGGCCACCTGCGGCAGGAGATGGGCAAACAAGTACATCAAGCAGGGGGGATCATCGAGGGTCGGGTGTCGAAACGCCACCAGCAGGCGAATCTTGCCCGCCTCAAACTGCTGATAAAGCTGAGCCAAACGCTCTCCCCCCTCTACTTCAACGCGAGGGATCCCTTTGGTCCATCGCAACCAAAAGGGCAAGCCTGCTTGAGCGAAATGAACGACCCAAGGCGTCAATCGCGGCGGCAAAAACTTGAGGGGTGGCTGAACCCTCTGTTGCATAGGGATCCTTATCTAGGGTCAGCAAGATCGGTGAACCTAGGCTTTGGATCCCATCTTAAAGAGGGCAAGGCAAGAAGAAAGCCACACAGTGACAGTTCGTCAACTGGATCCCTTCTCCTCACTCCCGGCCCGGCAGCGGCTCAAGCCCCAGCAGTTTTTTTCCGGCGACCGCGAGTCGCTTTGGGGGAAGCTTCTTTACTTGGGGTTGACTCCTCCACCACCTGGCCGTTTAGCACTTGCTTGAGGTGAATGTGCTTGTAACCTAGCTGAATCTCAAACTCATCCCCGGGTTTGAGATTCATTTTTTCGGTGTAGGCCGACCCAATGATCAACTGCCCATTTTTGTGGACGCTGACTCGAAAGGTTGGTTCACGACCGCGCTTGTCCCGGCTGGAACTTGGGCTGAGACTCAGACCTTTTGCCGCCAGCACCGCGTCATAGAACTCATTCAAGTTGACGCGAGGCTTGTTGGTCTTGGTCATGGTTACATAGCCACATCGCTTTGCCGTTTCTCGGCGTGGAAGATGCCCCAACGCTTCGACCTTCTGGAGCAGAGCCTTCCCGGTTAAAGGTTGTGGTGGTATATCTGACATTTTTTAATGTCCTACATCCTTCCCCTAAGATCATAGCCTTATGGTGTACCCCTGCAACCGAAAGTCGGAGGCTTTTTTGAAGACAGGTTTTTCTCCTGTTCCTTGAGCCGGCAGCTCGGAAGGAAAAGCCTCTTCTCACTCAAGAGATGTTCCCGCTCTTGCCAAAAGGTGATGGAGGCAAAAAGAACTCAAGCGCTGAAGGCTGCTGGGGTTTGCGTGGAGGGAGCTGACAAAAGATTGCCGTTGGAATAGGGGTGGTGCCGTGGCGCAGATGCAATTGACCGCCTTTGAGAGGGGAAAGCAATTGAGACTTCACCCCATGGCCGAAGGCGCGCAGGGGATAGGCATTGCTTGGAGACAACCTCATCCTCACTCGTCAGGTGCCCCGAACTCTGATCACGTCTTCTGCAACTTCCGCCAGAAAACAGGCTCGACTTTCCAAAAAACCGCCGCTGAGATGGTGATTGCCTTGCGCAAATCGGTCGAAAAGACAGCCAGAGCGGTGTGAAGCTGGATGCCATCAGACCTAGGCCAGCAGGCATTTTTATCTCTTGGCAGAGGCCGGCTACATCTGAGTAATGGCTGAGGGATCCCCTCTTCGGCACTTCTTCAGATGGGAGCGCAGTGAGCGCGAGTTGCCCAAAGCAAGTTATTCATTCAGGATCCACTCGATTGGCTACCGCTGAGACAACGATGAGTGGCAAGCTCACCAGCAAACAAAAGCCCCATTGCTCCCAAGACAGGGGTGCTGTGTCGAAGATAATGTTGAACAAGCTCCACTGGCTGAAGAGGATCTGCAGCAGGATGGCCGCCCCAATGCCGATGGCAATGGCTGCTGTATCCATGAGGCGCTCATGGTGCTCCAATTGGCTGGCACGTCCACGGCCCAACAGGGTAGGAATGGCCTGGCTGAGGCTGAGCAAGTAGAAGATGCGCCCGATCACCAACGCTTGGATGGCCATGGTGCGGGCCAGGTTAAGGTTGCCGGTGGTTTGTTCGATGTATTCAAAAACCCCGAAGATCAAGATCCAGTTGAACACGGACACCAGCAGGATGCGCTGCAGCAGCCTAGGAGAGAGCAAGTTGGCGTTCGGATCCCGCGGCGGGCGAGTCATCTCTCGGCCTGTGCTCGGCTCAAAGGCAAGAGGCACCGTCATGGTGATGGAGTTGATCATGTTGAGCCACAACACCTGGATGGCCAAAATGGGCAGTTTGCGGTTGAGGAGGACGCTGAGGAGAAGGGTCATTGACTCCCCTCCGTTCACCGGCAGGATGAAGGCAATGGCTTTGAGCAGGTTGTTGTAAACCGTGCGCCCCTCCTCAACGGCTGCCTCAATGGAGGCGAAGTTGTCATCGGTCAGGATCATGTCGGCAGCAGCTTTGGCCACTTCGGTGCCGCCTCGCCCCATGGCAATCCCCACATCTGCTTGCTTTAGGGCCGGAGCGTCGTTGACGCCATCGCCGGTCATGGCCACGATCTGCCCCCGCGCTTGCAGAGCTTCCACCAGGCGCAGCTTTTGCTCTGGCACCACCCGTGCGAAGACGGATCCCTCATTGGCGGCTGTAACAAACTTCTCGGGGCTGAGCCGCTCCAGATCCTGGCCGCTATAGGCTTTGACTGGTTTGCCACCCCCCAGGCCCATCTGCTCGGCAATGGCTTGAGCCGTGAGCACGTGGTCGCCGGTAATCATCTTCACCTGGATCCCAGCTGTTTGACAGGAACGCACGGCGGCAATGGCCTCTGGCCGCGGCGGGTCAATCATTCCCTGCAAACCGAGGAAGATTAAACCCTCCTGCAGATCTGGGTGATCCACCCGAGTTTGGCTGCTGGGGACGGTTTTTTGGGCAAAGGCCAGAACTCGCAGCCCCTGCTGTGCCAAGGCCTCCACCTGCTGGCGAATCCGCTCCTCTTCCAGAGGCTGGATCTCCCCCTGGGATCCCATCTGGCTATGGCAGCGGGACAAGAGAGCCTCTACGGATCCCTTGACGTAAATGCAATGCTCCTCCGGCCCCAATCTGTGTAAGGTAGCCATGTACTGAAACTCGGATTCAAAGGGGATGCTGTCCAGGCGAGGGCGGCGGCGCTGCAGTTCTTCCAGATCCAGACCCCCCTTCTGGGCTGCCACAATGAGGGCAGCTTCGGTGGGATCCCCTACCACCTCCCACTGGCCGTTGTCTTTGGGTTGCAGACGGGTGTCATTGCAGAGGCAGCCGGCCAAGAGACAAGCCTGTAACGCCAGCAGCCGCTCCACTTCCACTGGATCACCCCCCTCCTGGGCCAGGATTTGTCCCTGAGGACTGTAGCCACTGCCCGTAACTTGGTAGAGCTGGGATCCGGCGTAGATGGCCTGCACCGTCATCTGGTTTTCCGTGAGGGTGCCGGTTTTGTCAGAGCAGATCACCGTGGCACTGCCCAGGGTTTCCACTGCCGGTAGCTTGCGAATAATGGCGTGGCGTTTTGCCATGCGGGAAACCCCAATCGCCAAGGTTACAGTGACTACCGCCGGCAAGCCTTCGGGGATAGCACTCACCGCCAGCGCCACTGCCGCCTCAAAGACACTGGCCGCCCCCTGTCCCTGAGCCAATCCCACCAAAAAGGTGAGCCCGGCCAAGCTGAGGATGATCCTGAGCAGCATGAGGCTGAACTCCTCGAACTTGCGAGTCAGGGGGGTTTGCAGGGATCCCCCCTTTTCGACCAACTCCGAGATACGGCCTGTTTGAGTCTGGTTGCCAATGGCCACCACCACCCCCGCTCCTTGGCCGAAGGTAACAAAGCTGCCGGCATAGGCCATGTTCTGGCGGTCCGCAAGAGAAGTCTCCTCTGGCAGGGATCCCAGCCGTTTTTCCACCGGCACCGACTCTCCGGTCAGGGCCGATTCATCCACCTGCAAGTTGCGCACGCTCAGCAAGCGCAGGTCGGCGGGTACCTTATCTCCCGAGCTCAAGAGCACCACATCCCCCGGCACCAGCTCCCGCGAGGGCACCCGCAGTTTTTGCCCCTCCCGGATGACCGTGACCTCCGTCACCACCGACTGGGCCAGAGCGGCAATCGCTTCCTCCGCTTTGGACTCCTGGATGTAGCCGATGAGAGCGTTGATTACCACCACCGCCCAGATCACGATGGCATTGCGCCAGGATCCCAAGAACGCCTTGACCGCCCCGGCAACCATCAAGATGTAGAGCAAGGATTGGTTGAACTGCTGCAGAAACTTCACCCAGGCCGGGGTAGCTGCCTTGGCCTTTAGCTCGTTGGGGCCATATTGCTTCTGCCGCTGGATCACCTCAGCTTGAGACAGACCCCGTTCCAGAAGCGCCGCCAGAGGCAGATCCACTGCAACGATTTGGCGGGCAACTTCCTCTTCGGGCAGGGCGTGCCAGGGAGCAACCGGCAATGAGCCAGCAGGGATGGATTTTGCCATCGTGATGAAGGTCTCCAGTTGAATCGCAACAGAACTTGAAGGCCAGCCGTGAACCCAGCGGCAAATCCTTCGTACAGTCCACAGCCTAGCGGATGCTGCTCATCCTCCGAGATGCCACTGCTGCCACCAGCGTCAACAAAGCCTAAGTCCCAGGCTAAGATTTGCCTCAAATTCTCGACAGCTTGAAAAAATGGCTATATTCTTATCGGGTGTTATGATTACGCTTGTTTCCCAGCTGCAACTCCTGAAGGCTGGCAATCTGCAGAGTCTTCTACGGATTGCCAGTTCGGGGTTGTTGGCTGTCATTTAACAGGTTCTTCCGCATTAAACTAAACAGCTTCTTGAGCTCAAGTTCAGTTCTGTTTGAGGAAACTGCTGTGTCAACGACTACTAAGCCAATGGAACTCAAAACCCAATCCCCACCCGCCTCCACCCAAACGAACGGGCGCCCTGGCGTGGAGGGATCCACCTCCAGAACTTCGCAACCTGTCATTCACCATCAAATTGTTGTAGTGGGAGGAGGGGCTGCCGGCATCAGCGCAGCGGCCCAGTTGCTGGAGCGCAAGCGCAATCTTGATATCGCGATTGTCGAGCCCTCCGACAAGCACTACTACCAGCCCGGCTGGACATTGGTAGGGGGAGGTATTGCCCCCCTGGCCAAGTTTATCCGGGACGAAAAAACAGTGATCCCCAAGGGAGCCACCTGGATCCAAGCACGCGTGGCGGAGTTAGATCCGGATCACAACCGCGTGATCACAGAGAGCGGGCAGATCATTCAGTATGACTACCTCATCGTTGCCCCAGGGATCCAAATCGACTGGCACTTGATCGAGGGCTTGCCGGAGGCGCTGGGCAAAGGAGGAGTAACCAGCAACTACTCCAAGGACTACGCCCCCTACACTTGGGAGACCATCCGCAACTTCAAGGGGGGAACAGCCATCTTCACGTACCCGGCTACCCCAATCAAGTGCGGTGGCGCCCCCCAAAAAATCATGTACCTGGCCGACGATGTCTTCAAAAGCAAAAGTGGGGTTGGCGTCAACACCAAGGTTCTCTTTTGCACAGCCACTCCCACTCTCTTTGCCGTGCCGGAGTACAGTGCTGCCCTGGAGAAGGTGGTAGAGCGGCGAGGGATCCAGGTGAAATTCAAGCACAACCTCAAAGCCATCCGGCCTGAGACTCAGGAAGCCATCTTTGAAGTCACCACCGACAATGGCAAAGAAGAGGTGAGCCTGCACTACGACATGATCCACGTGGCTCCGCCCATGAGCGCTCCGGACTTTGTCAAGCGCAGCCCCCTGGCCGGGCCGGGAGGATGGGTGGATGTGGATAAGGCAACGCTGCAGCACACCCGCTACCCCAACGTGTTTTCCTTGGGAGATGCCTCTTCTCTGCCAACGTCCAAAACGGCGGCTGCCGCCCGCAAGCAAGCGCCGGTACTGGCCGAAAATCTCTTGGCTGCCATGCAGTCCAAGCCCCCGGTGGCCCAGTATGATGGCTACACCTGTTGTCCCCTGATCACAGGCTATAACTCCCTAATCATGGCGGAGTTTGCCTACGGGGGGAAACTGGCTCCCTCCTTCCCGCTGGATCCGACGCGGGAGCGCTACTCCATGTACCTAGCCAAGGTGCATCTATTACCCTGGCTCTATTGGAACCGCATGCTCAAGGGCAAAAAGTTTGAGGCAGACATCTTCAAGCCCATCAACAAGCTGGTGCACCGCTACTAGGGCTTTCTATCCCCTCACTCCCCAGCCCCTCTCCCTTTGGGAGGGGGGAGTTTTTTACAGGCAAGCTTTGAACTTTTTCAATACCGCCCGATCCAGCATCAGCAGCGCCGCACGTAGGCCACCTGAGTAGCCCCAAAAAAAGCCCACCGGCAGATGACCCTTAGGCGCTGCCAGACAGGTTGTGAGCTCCCCATACCCCAGCCAGCGGCCCTGCACCTGCCAGCCGACTCTTTCCCCCATGCAGTCTTCGCGGGGCAAGGCTAAGAAGGAGCCCGAACGGATCCCTCCTCTTCCCTCCGGGTCACACTCCTGCCAAAGTTGCTTCTGGACGGTAAAGCCAAAGCGCCCATGGCTGGCCCGCACCCACAGTTGGTCAATCAGCCGCAGCATGGGGCAGGGGAAGGCCTGAACATCCTTGGGATCAAAAAAGCCCACTTGCGAGCGCCCAGCAAGCTTCAGCATCAGGGCTGTCGTCCAGCGATCCGCCTCCCCCCACTGCCCCGCTCGCAGCCGATCCCACAGACCTTGCAAGGCAGGGGCTGCTTCCCCCACCCACTCTGGCCAAGAGAGAGTTCCGGGCAGGGATCCCTCTCGACTTCCCTGCCCTTCTGGACAGACTTCCGGGAAAATCAGGGATCCGGGCCCTGTCTCTCTTTTCACCGTCGGGGGGGTGGGAGGTGCCACCAGTTGCTCTAGCTCTTCCGCCGAGTGCCGGGACAGGAGCTGTTCCAGCTCGTCTTGGGGTTGTGGAGGCTGGGCCAAGATCTGCTCCAGCTCCCTCAGCTCTTGGGTGCGGATGGCTGGCTCAAAAGCAACCGGCTTCCTCCCTTGTTGAGAGGCTTCTGCCGGTAACAGTGCCAGCCACTCGGCCATGGTTTGCGGGCGCTCTTCTGGGTGGAGAGCCATCCCTTTGAGAATGGCAGCCTCCACAACCTCGGGAATGTTGGGGTTAAGGCTGCGAGGGGTATCCAACTGGCGGCCTGTGGCCCGCACTGGCGCACACATAGGCACCATCCCCGTCAGCGCCGTGTAGAGGGTTGCTGCCAAGGCGTAGACATCGGTGAAGGCGCCGCGGCGGCGCAAGCTGTCGTATTGCTCTAGAGGAGCATAGCCATCGGTGCCGTAGGAGGTGTGGCGTTGGATCAGACCTTGGGTGTAGCCGCGAGCTAGGCCAAAGTCGATCAAAACTGCCTGCCCGGATCCCTCCCGCACCATGATGTTGGATGGCTTCACATCCCGATGCAGGATCCCCTGTTCGTGCAAGGCCATCAGGGCGGATCCCACCTCCTGCGTCAGGCGCAGGGCTTCCGGCAGGGGCAACGGCCCTTTTTGCCGCAGAAGCTGGTGCAGAGTCTGGCCGCGGATGTACTCCATCACAATACACCAGCGCTCCTGCTCCCAAATCACTTCTTCCACCTTCACCACATGGGGGTGGCGGCAGCGGGCCAGTTGCAGCGCCTCATTCATGAAGTTCTGCTGGAAGTGGGGATAGTCGGGATCCTCACGAAGGCTGTCGTTCAAAACTTTGATAACCACCTGGTCGGCACGAACGCTATCCCAGGCCCGGTAGGTGATGCCGAAACCCCCCTCCCCCAAAACGGCCTCGATGCGGTAGCGTCCCCCTTGCAATTGTTCACCAACTGCCCAAGCCATATCTGACCCCCGCCTCTAGGGCCATTGTGTCACGGGGATCAGTAACACGGGGATCAGTAAATTGACGGCACATAAAACTGCTTAGAAGTCTACGGGCAGCACTCCAGTTTTCACCTGGAAGGTGCGCGCCTGTCCATTTCGGATGACCCGCAGCGTCAGCGTATTGCCCACCCCGGCGGCTTCCACCAACTGCTGCACCTGCTCGGCATCGCGGATGGCCTGCCCATTGATTTCAGTGATCACATCCCCCTCCCGCAAGCCAATCTCCTCAGCCGGGGATCCCGAAATCACCTGCCCGATCAAAACCCCTTCTTCCACCGTCAGCGTGGTGGGGCGAGCGGGGTCGCGGTTGAGGCGGGCCACAATGTCGGGGTTGAGGGTGATCATGCGAATGCCCAAGAAAGCGTGCTCTACCCGACCATTCCGGATCAATTGCTCGGCAATGTCCATGGCGCGGTTGATGGGGATGGCAAAGCCCACACTCTGGGCCCGCTGGAAGATGGCCGTATTCACCCCAATCACGCGGCCTTCCGCATCCAGCAGTGGGCCACCCGAGTTGCCGGGGTTAATGGCCGCATCCGTTTGCAGGAAAGTCACCCGCTTGTTGACAGCCCCAATTTGCCCGGAGGAGCGCCCAACAGCGCTGATGATCCCGGCAGTCACGGTATTGTCCAGGCCCAGCGGGTTGCCAATGGCAATAGCCCAATCCCCTGGTCGCACCAAGTCAGAGTTGCCCAAAGTAACCGTGGGCAGATTCTCCCCCTCAATCTTGATCACCGCGATATCGGTAACCGGATCTGAGCCCTTCACCTCTCCTTCAAAGGTGCGCCCATCCAGCAGATGAACCCTGACTCGCTCGCTGCCTTCCACCACATGGGCGTTGGTGAGGATCAGGCCACTGGCGTCGATGATAAACCCCGATCCGGTGCCTTCTTGCCGAAACTCCTGCGGCAACTGCGGTAGTTGATCCCCAAAGAAGCGGCGAAACAGGGGCTGGTTGAACAGTTCTGGGTTGACCCCCCTCGACACGGTGCGGGTGGCATCGATGCGCACCACCGCTGGGCCGACCTTTTGGGCAACGGCGGCAATAAAATTAGAAGGCCGGACGGCATCGGCGGGAGGGGCAGAATTCGCAGCCTCAGGGCGGGACTCAGACCAGGGCAAAAGGGATCCTACTCCCTCACCGGCCCGTCGCGTCCAAGTGACCAGAGGAGTTTGCTGTAACCACTCCTGCCCCGCTCGAGACGATAGCCAGACCCCACCTGCGACGCCTCCACCAAACAGAGCCATCGCCAAAAGTGTATGCCGTAGAATCCGCGCCATGATCCCTCCCAAAGCTAAGCCGTATCGCCAAGACTCAAAAGGCGTGAACCCGCTCCCCCGACTTACGCCATCAAGACCCAGTTCACTCCTGGTCTATTCTATCTATTCCTACTCTTTACTTTTGGATGTTCGGGGTATGTGTGCTTACCCTAGCAAATCTTGCGGACAGAGGCAGTGCTCGAAACGCCCAAAATGATCGGGGATCCGAGCGAGCTCCATTCCTCCGAGCCGCAAGGGCGGGATCCGTGGCAGCGCCACCGCGCCTGGATGCAGTTGGCCTTGCGAGAAGCTAAGCAAGCAGGAGAAGCCGGAGAGGTGCCGGTGGCCGCTCTGGTGGTGGGGCCAGGGGAAAAGTTGCTGGCTTTGAGCAGCAACCGGCGGGAACGGGATCGGGATCCCACGGCCCATGCGGAGATTCTGGCCCTACGGCAGGCAGGGCAGCGCTTGGGCGATTGGCAGCTGCAGGGCTGTCGGCTGTATGTGACCCTGGAGCCCTGCCCCATGTGTGCGGGGGCAATCAGCCAATCGCGGCTGGCCCAGGTAATCTACGGCGCCGATGATCCCAAGGCCGGAGCACTGCGCAGCGTGCTCAATTTGCCAGCTTCTGCCGCCAGCTTCCATTGCCCGGAGGTCATCGGCGGAGTCTGCGAGGCCGAGTGTCGCCGCCTATTGCAGCAGTGGTTTTGCCGCCGGCGCGGGATCCCCTCTGAGCCGGCTGAATCCTGACCGAGGGACTGGGGGCGGAAAATTCTGGGTTGAAGTCGTGCATCTGCAGGATGTTTTTGATACTGTCATAACGGGTTCGGCTGGCCCTTGCCCGGGATCCCGCACCAGCCTCAAAAAAGGCTTTCCGAGTGCGGGATCTCTTGAGCCCAACGGTGGCCGCTTGGGTTGTTGAGGGTGCGTCGGCCCT
Source organism: Synechococcus sp. R55.4 (assembly GCF_047461935.1). Lineage (NCBI taxonomy): Bacteria > Bacillati > Cyanobacteriota > Cyanophyceae > Synechococcales > Synechococcaceae > Synechococcus > Synechococcus sp. R55.4. The sequence goes on from NZ_JANSIF010000014.1 coordinate 35,238, forward strand.
ATGCCTGGATTCTCAAAACCCGACTTGTCTGGGATCCCTCGCCGGCTGTGATACTCTTTCCCAGAGGATTGGTGTGTGACTATTACCCTCTCCTTTTCTCCTCTCCCATCAGCCTCGATTAGAGGTATTGCCCTCCTGGTTTGGGCTTGGCTGTGCTTAACTTTTCCGGTGCAGGCACGGGTGCTGCTGCGGGTAGGTATTGCCGTCAACAAGTCTCAGGTCACGATCGGCAGCTCTACCGGAGCCCGCATATTGAATGCCCAGGGACAGCCGCTGGCAGAGGTGCAGGCCATGCAACCGCTGCAGGCCAGCCGTTCGGGTTCAGCAGTCAGTTTGGCCGGCCAACAGGGAGAACGTCTTTACCTACAGCCCACCACCTCCGATGGGTTAGTGTTTATCGACCAGAATTGGTACCGTGGCTGGGTGGAGTTGATCCCTGGCGAGCGTGGGGTGATTGCCATCAACCAAGTTGGCTTGGAAGACTACGTTTCCAGCGTGGTGGGCAGCGAGATGGGACACCGTTTTCCCATGGAGGCTCTTAAAGCCCAAGCCGTGGCCTCCCGCACCTATGCCCTCTACCACCGCAGTCGCCGTTCCCAGCAGCCTTTTGACTTAGGAAACGGGATTGATTGGCAGGTTTACAAGGGAGTGGCTGCCGAATCCAGCCGTACCCAAGCGGCTGCCCGTGAGACCGCCGGGCAGGTTCTCATCTACCAGGGGCAGTTGATCAATGCGGTTTTCCACTCCTCTGCGGGGGGACATACGGATGATGCAGGCAATGTCTGGTTAGAGTCGCGGCCCTACTTACAGGGGGTGCCGGATTTCGATCAGCACTCACCGGTGTTTAGCTGGACGGCCACCGTTCCTGCCCAACAGATTCAGCAATTGGCTGCCGGGATCGGTGCCATTCGTTCTGTGGAGGTACTGCGCAGCTCCCCGTGGGGACGGGCAATCACGGTGCGCTTGACGGGATCCCAAGGGATCAAAGATCTCAATGCCGGCGATTTTCGTCGGGCTCTAGGGTTGCGCAGCACAAAGATTGCCATTAGTCCACGCGGAGAGGCCGCCACTACAGCCAGCTTGGCTCCTGTGGCAGGGACATTCCCAGCTTTCTTTGAGATTCAGGGGCGGGGCTACGGGCACGGGGTGGGCATGAGCCAGTGGGGAGCGGCTGGGATGGCCAGCCAGAACTACTCCTACCAACAGATCCTCAGCCACTACTACCGCAACACCACCTTGGCAGTGGTGGAAGGACGTTAGGGCTCAACTTCAGGGAGAAGCCAACAAAATCATCGATTGGTAGCAAAAGCGGCTGCAGTTTTTAAGAGCTTATGAGAAGCAGCATTTTAATTGAACCGGAGGGGTTCCCCAAGGGTTCGTTGGGGTTCTGTAGATTTTGTTAACTTTGAGTTAACTCTAACGTTGCACCATCTCTGAAGATAGACGGGCAGCTTCTGCCGGAATCGAAAGCTGGGCTGCCTGTGAACGCTGCTTTTGAAGGCTCCGCGCTGCTATGACAAGATCGAGAGAAGCCTGGGCAAATTTGGGTTACATCCCTGAAGATTTTGTGAAGATTTTGTAGAGATCTTGAATTCCCCTCTCGGGATCCTCAGGATCGGCTCAATAATAATTGAGATACGTTTACCAGCATCGACCTCTACCTCTTCTTTTTCGAGCCCATAACTTTAACCCCAGGTATCTGTCCTATGTCCATTGCCACCTTAGCTCCTGCTTTTCCCGAACGTTGTCCGGTGCTGCCGGAAGCGCTCACGCCCCTGTGCGAGATCGCCCGCAACTATTGGTGGACCTGGAACCCCGATCACCTCACCATTTTCCGGGAAATGGATCCCGCCCTGTGGGAAAAAACCTCCCACAACCCGGTGCGCATGCTGGAGGAGGTTTCCTACTTGCGGTTGGCAGCCTTGGCCACCGATGTGAACTACCTCAACACGTTGAACCGGATGGTGCAGTCCTATCGGAAGTACATGGCGGCTGAGGATACCTGGGCCAAGCGCACCATGAAAACCTACGACTGGCAGCGTCCTATTGCCTATTTCTGTGCCGAATACGGCTTGCACGAGTCTTTGCCCACCTACTCTGGCGGGCTGGGTATGTTGGCCGCCGATCACCTCAAGTCGGCCTCGGATTTGGGAGTGCCCCTGGTGGCCGTCGGATTGCTCTACCGTCAGGGCTACTTCCAACAGCGCCTGGACAACAATGGCTGGCAGGGGGAGCTTTACGAAGACTCTGAGTTTGAGTCTCTGCCGTTGACTCTGGTGCGCCAGCCGGATGGCAGCCCTCTGTTGGTGGAAGTGGCGATGCGGCAGCGGTTGGTGAAGGCGCGTGCCTGGCGGGCGGACGTGGGCCGGGTACCTCTTTTTCTGCTGGACACCGACCTGCCGGAGAACGACCCCATCGATCGCTGGATTACCGCCCACCTCTACGGGGGCAGCACCGATACTCGCATTGCCCAAGAGTGCATCCTGGGTATCGGTGGGGTGCGCCTGCTGCGCCAGTTGGGTTTGGATCCCATGGTTTATCACATGAATGAAGGGCACGCTGCTTTCCTGACGCTGGAGTTGCTGCGGGAGGAAGTGGCGCGGGGCACCCCCTTCGAGACGGCAGAGGCCAAGGTGCGGGAAAAATGTGTGTTTACTACCCATACACCGGTGCCGGCTGGCCACGATGCCTTTAGCCCCAATGAGATGGATGCGTTCTTTGCCTCCTTCTGGCCTCAACTGGGCCTGACGCGGGAACAATTTTTGGCCTTGGGAGCTCGGCGCACCGGGGATCCCTGGGAGCGCTTTAACATGACGGTGCTGGCTTTGCGGTACGCGCGGGCAGCCAATGGCGTAAGCAAGCTCCACGGACGGGTTTCTCGCGAAATGTGGCATGTGCTCTACCCTGAGCGATCGGTGGATGAGGTGCCCATCAGCTCCATTACCAATGGGGTTCACGCCCGTACCTGGGTTTCCCCCCTCTTCTGGAATCTCTACGACCAGTACTTGGGCCCCGATTGGCCGGAGCGGGTGTCAGACCCGGAACTGTGGGCCAAGGTGGAAGAGATCCCAGATGAAGAACTGTGGCGGCGCAAAGAGGCTCTGCGGGAGCGGTTGGTGTCTTTTACCCGCCACCGGGTGTTGCGGGCCCGGCGCAATCGCGGCGAAAGCAACGAGCGCATCCAAGCGGTCAACCAGTTGCTGGATCCCAAGGTCTTGACGATTGGGTTTGCCCGTCGCTTCAGCACCTACAAGCGAGGAGATTTGATCCTGCGAAATCTGGAGCGAATTACCCGCATCTTCACCAACAAAGAGTACCCTGTACAGATTATCTTCGCCGGCAAGGCCCATCCCCGGGATGAAGGGGGCAAGCGCCTGATCCAGCGGGTGGTGGAATGGTCGAACCGGCCTGAGGTGGCCAACCGGGTCGCCTTCATCGAAAATTACGATGCCTATGTCGCTCGCAATTTGGTGCAGGGGGTCGATGTGTGGCTGAACAACCCGCGACGCCCTCTGGAGGCCTCCGGCACCTCAGGACAAAAGGTGGGCTTCAGCGGGGGATTGAATTTGTCGGTGCTGGATGGCTGGTGGCCGGAAGGTTACAACGGTCGCAATGGCTGGGCTATTGGCCAAGAAATCGAAGGTCTGGATCCCGCTGCCCAAGACGACTTGGACGCCAACTCCCTCTACGACTTGTTGGAGTATGAAGTAATCCCCATGTTCTACGACCGGGATGAGAAAGGGATCCCACGTCGTTGGATTGCCCGCATGAAGGAGGCGATCCGCACGCTCAACCCCGTTTTCAACACCGACCGCATGGTGGCCGAGTACGTGCTGAAAATCTACGAGCCTCAGCCCCTGGAAGCAGAGGCGAGCCGGACTTTGTTGGGTTCGGCTGTTGCCGGCTAGGGTGGACTCCCCCTCTCCCAGCGCAAATCATACAAAACATTGGGATCCCTCTCTCCTCAAGAGGAAAAGCAGGGATCCCAAGTTTGCGCTTGGGGAAAAGAGACTAGGCGCTGGCGTTGACGGCCATAGGCAGAGTCAGCGGTTCTGGCTCCTCTTCGGGGGGCAACATCACCACCTCAGAGTTGTCGATGATGGCCTGCAGCTCTTCCCCATCGATGGTTTCGGCCTCTACCAGGCGGCGGGCGATCCGATCCAAGAGGGCGCGGTTTTCCCGAATCAAGTAGGTGGCCCGTTGGTAGGCCTCGTTCACCAGCCGCCGCACCTCTTCGTCAATGAGGGCCGCTGTTTCCTCCGAGAAATCCCGTTCTGCGGCAATTTCCCGGCCCAGGAAAATGTTGGTGTACTGGCGACCTAGGGCTACATTTCCCAGGCGATCGCTCATACCGAAGCGGGTCACCATGTTGCGGGCGATGCGGGCCACCTGCTGCAGGTCACTGGCTGCCCCTGTGGTGATCTCCGACTCTCCATAGACCACTTCTTCGGCCACGCGCCCACCCAAGGCAACAGTCATCATGTTCTTCAGATGGGCACGGGTGGTTAGTCCCATGTCGTCATCGCTGGGCATGAACCAGGTGAGGCCACCTGCTTGTCCCCGGGGGATGATCGTCACTTTTTGGATGGGATCGTAGTTGGGCAAGAGGGATCCCACCAGGGCATGGCCCGCCTCATGGTAGGCCACCAACTCCTTGCGCCGTTCGCTCATCAGCCGATCCTTCTTCTCTGGGCCGGCCAACACCCGATCCACCGCGTCGTTGATCTCGTCCATGGAGATCTCGGTGAGGTTGCGGCGGGCAGCCAGAATAGCCGCTTCGTTCAGGAGGTTGGCCAAGTCGGCGCCGGTAAACCCAGGGGTACGGCGGGCCAATTTCTCCAGATCCACATCGGCAGACAGGGTTTTGCCGCGGGCATGCACCTTGAGGATTTCTAGCCGGCCCTGAAAATCGGGGCGATCCACCGTAACTTGGCGATCGAACCGGCCAGGCCGCAGCAGCGCCGCATCCAGCACATCCGGTCGGTTGGTGGCCGCAATGACGATGATACCGGAGTTGCCCTCAAAACCGTCCATCTCGGTGAGCAACTGGTTCAGGGTCTGCTCCCGTTCGTCGTTGCCACCTCCCAAGCCAGCTCCCCGCTGGCGACCGACTGCATCAATTTCATCGATGAAGACGATGCAGGGAGCATTTTGCTTGGCCTGCTCGAACAGATCCCGCACGCGAGAAGCGCCGACCCCAACAAACATCTCCACAAACTCGGAGCCGGAAATGGAGAAAAAGGGCACACCCGCCTCTCCGGCTACGGCGCGGGCCAACAGGGTCTTACCTGTGCCGGGCGGGCCCACCAGCAGCACCCCGCGGGGAATCTTGGCTCCCAAAGCGGTGAAGCGCTCTGAGTTTTTCAGGAAATCCACCACCTCTGCCAGCTCCAGCTTGGCCTGATCGATGCCGGCCACATCGTTGAAGGTAATTTGGGTTTTCGGCTCCATCTGCACCCGTGCCCTGGATTTGCCGAAGTTGAGAGCTTGGCTGCCTGGGCCATTTTGAGCCCGCCGCAGCAGGAAAAAGAGCCCCAGCAAGAGCAAAACCGGCAGGAAGAAGGTGCTGAGAATGCGCCCAAGTAGCCCCTCCTCTTGAACAGGGCGTACCGCCAGCTCCACCCCGTTGGCAACCAGGGTGTTCTCAAACTCAGGGGTAAGGGGGGGCAGATTCACCTGCACTTGGGTGGCGCGGTTGTTGATTTCTGCCTCGGCAATGGCAACTTGGCGACCATCCGGGGCCGTCTCCACCAAAACTTTGCTGACCTCGCCCCGTTCGACGCGGCTGATCAGGTCGGAGTAGCTGATCTCCAAACGCTCAGCCGGGCGGGTACCCAAGAAGGTGGTGGCTAAAGAGATCAAGACGATGGCCAGTAGCGCATATAACCCCGCGCTTCTCCATTTCTTGTTTTTACCTTTCTGACTCACGGAAGTGTTTCCTCCCAAAGGGTGTTTTTGAATCGAACTCGCAGATGGCGACTTGTGGGTAACAATCTGGGGTCGGGTGGGTTCTTGCAGCAACAGACTGTTAATTAATATTAACCTGACTGAGAGGGTTGCCGGGGATCCCTGCAATTCCCCTCTTCTGGCCGGGAGTTTGGGGATAGGATTGAGAGACCAAGGCTGTGCCGTCAGCCAGGATAGGTGGTGTTTTTTCCACTCTCATTCCAGCTTGCCCAGGGATCCCTATGCTGACTCAACTGCGCGAACTGAGCATCGCTGCCGACGGGCGCTATCTCAGGGATGAAGAGCTGCAGTTCATGGAGACCTATCTAGCCTCCTTTGACCTACGCCTGAGCGCCTATCGCAAGATTCAGGCGGCGGAGGCCCAGATCATCCGGGATGTGGAGATGAAAATGCGCGCGCTGGATCCCTACTTGCTCATGCGAGGGGTGGAAGACTTCAGCAACAAGTGGAAGGCTGACACCGTGCGGGTTTTGCGCCTCTCGGCTTTGGCCATGCTCCTGGACGATGAGCAACGCTACAAAGATCGATTTCTCTACTGGTTCCAGACCTTAATGCGGGCCTTCCGCACCCAACGCAGTTGCGAGGCCACCTATCGCTTCCTACAAGAAGTGATAGCCAATTACCTCACCCCCGAAGAAACCAAGTTGATCAGGCCGATTCTGGAAACCAACCGCACGCTGTTGGGCCTCAACTAGGCAGCCGTCTCAGCAGACTCTCCAGAACCAGCCGACTCCACCACCTCCAGCTCATCAGCCTGGAGATGGGCACGGAACTTGTTGCCAAACTGCACCTGAAAGGGAAAATTGGCGCTGATCGGGCGGCCATTCCAATCTCGAAGCACGGCCTTCAGTTCCCCTTCCATACCTTTGAGGTCAAAAGGTTGATTGCGATGTTCCGGGTGGTGATAGACAATCACGCTGGTACGCACCCGCACCCGATCTCCAACTTTCATGTCTTGCCCTCCTGAAAAGGCAGCATACTGCAGGAACCGACTGGAAACACTCTAACTCAATCTCTAAGCAAGCTTTCCGGATGTGGAGAAGTGTGTGGAAACTGAAACAGTAGTTTGCATTTTTCTCAAGTTCCCTCTCACTTTGGATGACCCGAGAACATCCCCTCAAACTCAAGCCATGAGCCCGACCCAAGGGATCCCCCTGACTGGCCACTGGATCCCTGCATTGTATACATCCTTCCAGAGAACTTTAGGATGTGGCAAGGAAAATCAAATGAGGGCTTTCAACCTCATGGGATCCCTATTGGGCAGGAGATAGAGCTCAGTTTCGGAGGAAAAGGCAGCACCTATCCAATCTCAGCTTCCGCCAGGATCTGGGAAAGAGAGAAGGCGACCTTTTGTTGCTCCACCAAGCGGTCGAATTCTCGCTCGAAAGTAACCAAGGCCCGGTTGGTTTTGCCCCCCAAGTAGAGCCCCGTCTCCGTTTGCAAAGCCCAGATTTGGCTGTAGCTGAAGTAGCTCATCACCACCCCCACCATCAACAGGCCAAATCCGAGATACACCGCAGGGATCCCTGGATCGGATTTAATTTGCAGTCCGGTAGCGCCGATCACCTCATCCAGATACAGAGTGAGGGGGTTGGGGAAGCGTTGGGGAGCGACCTCGTCGAGGGCCAAGCTCATGCCTTGGCGCAGGGATCCCATCCATTGCCCTTCAGTGTCGTAGAGCAGGGCTGTCCCCTGCAAATCCGGCAGCAGCAGCGTGAGTCCCTGGCTCATGTCCGGCTGGGTGGGCACAAAAGCGCCCCAGAGTTTGTTGCCTGCCTCGGTACGCACCGGCACCACCGGGATTTGAAAAGTGGGGCTGTTGTTGATGCGGATGCGGATGCTGTCGATGCTCCAATCGGCTTGGTAAAGGGTCACACCCCGGTAGGAGAGAGGATGGTTGACGGAAATGGTCTGACGTTTGACCTCCTGACCCTGATCCAAGATCGAGAGGTCGGAATAAAACTGCTTGACACGGCCATCGGGAGCGTAGTCAATCCAGAAGCGATTGGCCCGAATTTGCCAGGTAGGCAAGTGAGCGCGAGCCAGATCCCCTGCTCCGGTCAAGTGTTGAATGGAAGCCACGCTGCCGCTGGGAATGAGTTCTTGGGCCTTGAAGCCGCCAATGCTGCCCCAAATCGCCCCCAGCAAGATCAGCAGCATGCTGACATGCACCAAGATGGGGCCGATCCTGCCGATTAACCCCTTGCGGGCGTAGAGGTAATGGCCCTCCTGAAACACCAGATAGCCCTGTCGACGCAACTGCTGCGGCAGCCATTGTAAGGATTGTTGGGGCAGATAAGTCCAAAAGGGCAGGCGCTGAAAAGACTGCGGACGGGTGAGATAGCTCCAACGGCGAGCCACCTTGAGCATTGGCCACTGGCGCGTAAAGGAACAGGCGATAAGGCTGCTGCCGAACAGGATTAAAATAGCCAGAAACCAAGGGGTGCGGTAGACGTGATCCAATCCCAAGTTCAGGATCACCCGCCACGTGAGAAAGCCAAACAGGGCCGGATGCTCCGGATAGTGGGCTTGATAAAAAGCCGCTGTTTCCTCTTGCTCAATTACCGTGCCGGTGGCGCTCAAAACCGCAATCGCCAACAAAAGGCCGATGGCCAGGCGCAGATCCGCCAGCAGCGGCAGCAGCTCATGTCGAAAATACCGCCGCAGCGAGGAAGCCCAGCGGGCAAGCGGGAGAGAGTATATGACCATGAGAAGTTTGTCGGCTCAAGATTCAGATCGCTGCTCTTGCCAGGCAAGGTGCAGTTTTCAACAGGGTGCTGTAGGTGTAGCCCCATCTTAGCCTGCAGCAGCAGGGATCCCTTAGACCCAGGCCGACAGGATCGTTACGCTGCCGAACCCCACCAACATCACCCCACTGGCGTAGGTGAGCCAGCCCGACCAGCGCCGCAAGGCCAACAGTTGCTTCACCGCTCCGGTAAACACCCCCGCCAGGAGCAGGGGAAAGGCCAACCCCAGCCCGTAAGCCAGCAACAGCCCACCCCCTACCCATGGCTGCCCTGTGGTGGAAACCCAAGCCAGCAAAGCCACCAAAACCGGCGTACTGCAGGGAGAGGCCACCAGGCCAAAGGTTAACCCCAGCAACACTGCCCGGCCTAACCTGGGCCATTTCCCGGGGATCTCGAGGCGGTTAAACCCATCGGGAAAACGCAGGGGGATCACCTCTAACAAGTTCAGCCCCATCAAGATGGCAATTCCCCCCGCCACAGTGGGCCCAAAGGATCCCGTTTGTCCGTAAACGCGACCCAGCAAAGCTGCCGACAAACCCAGCAGGGTCAGGGTAAAAGCCACGCCAGCCGCAAAACCCAGGGATTGAGCCCAAACTTGCCGCCGCCCTTCCCCAGCCGTTTCCTCAGAAGCGGGGGTGTAGCCGCCGATGTAGCCGATGGTCACCGGCAGCATAGACAACGTGCAGGGGGAAAGACTGGTGAGCAAGCCCGCCAGACCCACCACCAACAGACTGACGGGAGAAAGGTGCTGCAGTTGAAACTGCACCAGCTCAGTTGCCCATTGTTCTAGGTGGTAAAGCCAGAGCTGAGCCGCATTCAACATAAGCTCAATCTGTCAACATAAGCCCAAGGTAGCATGAAGGATCCCCGAGCCCGTTCAAGATATCTTTGCTATCCATTCCCACCGCCCAGGTTGTGGAGAATTTCGCGAGGATGGTTGACCGGGAACTGCTGCCATTCTTGTTGAGTTCGTTGCAGCACCCGGAGCAATTCGTCCCACTTTTCGCCATCGATCAACCGCTCTATCTGTCGTAACTGGGCTTGGTAGCTGCTCAGGGCAGTCAGCAGCGCCTGCCGGTTGTGGCGGGCCATTTCCAAACCCAATTGCGGGATCCCTCCGCCAACACGGCTGGTATCGCGGAATCCGCTGCTGGCCAAGGTGCGGGCCAATTCCAGAATCGCGGGATCCTCCTCCTGGCTGACGGCTGCGATCAAGCTGGCACTGACCATAACCGGCAAATGGCTGATCCAGGCCACCGCTCGGTCATGGCGGGCGGGATCCGTGAGGACAGCTTCTGCGCCAACAGCAGCAATCAGTTCTTTCACCGCATCGAGAGCCTGAGGTTGGGTCTCGGCGATGGGAGTGAGCACGTAGGGCCGCCCCCGAAACAAGTCAGCTTCTGCCGCTTGGATCCCTTGCAGGCTTTTGCCGGCCATGGGGTGCCCCCCCACAAACCAGGGCCACAATTCGGTTGCCGGAGCAACGATGGGCTGCTTAACCGAGCCGACATCGCTCACCACGGTTTCTGCCGACAAATAAGGCAACAGGGCGGCTAGCGTGGTCAACACCTGCTCCAGAGGGGTACAGATCAGCACCATTTGCGGATCAAAGCGAGCCAACTGGGCCAACTCGGTTCCACAGCCTTGGACAGCACCCCGTTCCAGAGCCTGTTTGCAGGTGGCCGGGTTGCGGCTTATCCCCCAGACGGGATATCCCTTTTCGGTCAGTTTGAGGGCCAGGGATCCGCCAATCAACCCCAACCCGACAATGGCAATGCGCATAGTATCTCAGTAAGCCAGTGAAACTCCTTTTTGGACACCACCAACAACCGCTTCCAGGTGTAGTAGGAGGCTGCTCCCGTAGCTCAGCGATACTCGCCACCGGCGGGCAAGCCTAGTTCCTTCCGAAGCTCCCGCCGCAGCAGCTAAATTCTCGGCCAGGGACTGTCCACTTGTCCATTTTTAAGTCAATATAGGGGTAACATCCGGGCTTGCTTGCCCTGCGGATTCGTGGTAGCCAAACTGGCCTCCGACAGGAAAAACAAGGGCAGGCCTTGGATGTATTGGCAGGAGCTCGGCCCGCTGTGGACTGCTGTTGCGCCGAAGGGATCCCAGCCTTTCGTGCCGGCTCAGCGCAGTTCTTCTTCGCTTACTCAAGAGCAGGTGTCCCTCTTCTCAGCGATTGCTCCAGAACTGTACCCATCGAGCCACTTTCACAGCGGGCTCGGCTTTTGGCCTGCGAGTTCCCGCTTTAACCCCCGTTGGGGAGCACTCTGTCGTTTAGGAGATTCTATGCCTAGTGAACCCAAAACCCGCAAGAGCCGTGAAAGCACTAACCCGCGCCCGCGCGACCGTCGTCGTGAATCGGCCAAAGGGAGCAAAGGGGCAGTCTCAGCCACCCATCTCTCCTTGCCGAAGTTAATTCAAGAGAATGCGGTGCTCCAATCTCGCAGCCAGTTGTTGTTGATGTACAGTGACTTCCAAACCGAAATGCCCAACGATGGCAAAACCGGTGTGGGCACCTGGCTACAGTCTCGACTCAAGGAGCACGGCATGCCCAGCCTGCTGCGTTTTGGCCCCCGCTCCCGCCCCCAGGTTTTCCGCCGCGATGAATTTTCCGAGTGGATTACGCTGGCTCTGGCCTCTGTTAACCCCAACAGCGATACTGCCCCCCAAGAGCACCTGAGCTAGGCCGGAAGGGGAAGTTGAGCGGTAGAAGCAGAGGTTGCTGGCCCAGGGATCCCACCACGCCCGTTGAGGGAAGAGGGTGAACTGGGCTTTTCTGTATCCGGCAATAGCAGGTCGCGGATGAGGCGAGCTGCCGAGCGTTGCAACCAGCGGGAGGCCAATTGACGGCCCAGTTGTTGAGCTTCCGGTTTGGCAGCCACCTTGGCAACAATCGGCAGAAGCTGCAGCGGCTGAAAGCTCGGGTTGCTGCTGAGGAGTTCCCACAGACGCTGCAAATGAGCCAAGCCATCTGAGCCACCCTGGGATCCCGAGCTGGAAAAGAGCACATCCACTAGGCGCTCCCGCAGGAAAGCGCCCCGCTCAGAAAAGATAAAATCAACGGCCTTTTCCAGGGATCCCTGCAGGTCAAAATCCTCGCTGTTGACGGCGTTGCGCAGCAGGTTCTCCAGGCGGTTCCAGCGAAATTGCCCCTGGTTAAACAGCAGCTCCCGCAGAGATACGCGCAGCTCCGGGGCCGGGTCGGTGAGCAGGCGCTGAGCCACGTAGGGATAGGCCACGCTCAACACCTTAAAGTTGGGATCCAGGCCGATGGCAATCCCTTCCAGGGTGAGCAAAGAGCGGATGATCAAGGCGTAGTAGGCGGGAACTCGAAAGGGAAAGTCGTACATCACCCCCGAGAGCCGATCGGTGATGCTCTTGAAATTCAGTTCGGAGACCGATTTGCCCATCGCTTCGGCGAAGACAGCTTCCAGAGCAGGGATGATGGGAGTCAGGTCGGTATCTGGATCCAGGAACTCCAAGTCCACGTAGTCTTGGGCCAGCCCGGCGAAGTCTCGGTTCACCAAATGCACAATCGCCTTGATCAGGCCGTAGCGCTGATGGGGCGCGATGGTGCTCATCATGCCGAAATCGATATAGGCCAGCCGCCCGTCGTACATGGCCAAGAGGTTGCCCGGGTGGGGATCGGCGTGGAAAAAGCCATTTTCCAAAAGCTGCTTGAGGGAGCAATTGACACCGATCTCGATCAAGTGCCGTCCATCCAGCCCCGCAGCAGCGATTTTGTCAACCTGAGTCAGCTTGATGCCATCAATCCACTCCATCGTCAGCACCTTGGTGCGGGTGTACTCCCAGTAAATTCTGGGGGCATAGATGGAGGGGTGACGGTACAGGGCCAGGAACCGCTCGGCATTGCGGCCCTCCTGGGTGTAGTCCATCTCTTCGTAAAGGCGCCCGGCGAACTCATCGACGATGCCTACCAGGTCGCTGCGGATGCGGCGGAAAGTTTTTTTGGCCCACAGCGCCAAGCTGCGAACAATGTACATGTCGAGAGAGATGCGCCCGATCAAATCGGGCCGCTGCACCTTGACGGCGACTTTCTCTCCGGTATGCAAGTAGGCTTGGTACACTTGCCCCAAGCTGGCGGCGGCAATCGGTTCGGGGCTGATTTCTCGAAAGATTTTGTCTACGGGTTTGCCGATTTCCGACTCGATGAGGGCAAAAGCGATGGCATTGTCAAAGGGGGGCAGCTCATCCTGCAGTTTGGCCAGTTCCTCCAGAAACAGGGGCGAAACCAGATCGGGACGGGTGGAGAGGGCTTGGCCGATTTTGATGGCTGTCGGCCCCAATTCCGTGAGGATCTCCCGTAGCCGGGCCGCATGTTTCGGGCGATTCTTCAGTTCTACTCCCCGCCAGCGATCCCAAAACACCCAGGCCAACAAGCCCAAAAAAGGGGTGATCAACTGAAACAGGCGCCGCACCACCAGATCCCAGCGCCCTCGATATTGCTTGGCCAACTGTTCTGGGTCATAACGCAGGCTCAACTCCGGTGCCACTCCCAGATTTGCTGGCGGGATGGTCATAACCGGAGAGTCCGCCGCTGCGGAACCCAAGTTATGCTGCCTCGCTGCTGTTGTCACTACCGGTGTTGACGGTGTTGCGCCCATAGATGCCCCAACGGATTCCGTAACACATCTTAACTTGCTGGCTCAGCCTGGCGACTCTTGGAGGCGGCCACCGGCCTGCTCGATTGGGCTTGAAAAGGCCAGCCAAACCTTCAGAAAAGGATCTTCATCCTCTCCCGGAGAAGGTGACAGCAGCCCACCTACGGGGATCCCCGCCAAACCTAAAATGGGAAAACCGCGATCTCTGCCTTTGTGTCTGGATCCCCCCCTCTGCCGCCTGCCGAGCCGAGTTCGACCGGATTTGCAGCCCTTAAGGCGCGCCACCTGCTGTTGGCCTTCTTGGTGATCAACCTGGGCGTGGGTTTGGGAGCCGTGGCTTTGGCCCAGATGTTGCATCTCCCACCGGATGATCCACTGCTGGCCTACCTGGTCTATTGCTCCACTTTTGTCCTCACCTGTATTTGGAGCTGGCGGCGGGGGCAGCAAGCCCATCTGCAGATGAGGCGGCTGTGGGGCAACTGGCGGGCTGCTATTCCCTGGGGATCCCTGCTGCGGGTGGTGCCGGCTTTGCTGGTGCTCTCCCTGGGCACAACTTTGTTGATGCTCTACCTGGTATCCCTGCCTGCGCCGGAGCTGGCGGAGTCGATGCTGCACTCACTGGGGGAAGAGGATGGAGAAATGGCCTGGCCGCAGGTGTATCAGGGGTTGCGCTGGCTCTCGATTGGGGTGGTGGCCCCCATAACGGAGGAGTGGCTGTTTCGCGGCATCTTGCTACACCGCTGGGGCCTCAAGTGGGGCCTCTCCAGAGGGCTACTGGCTTCTTCTGTGGTGTTCGGCCTGCTGCACCCCAACCCAGTCGGGTTGACGGTGTTCGGCTTGGTGATGGGCCTGTTCTACTTGCAGACTCGCTCCCTGACCTTGCCTGTCTTGGCTCATGCCTTGAACAATCTCTTGGCCTTAGCGCTGGGATCCCTAGGAGGGGGAAGGATGGAACCAGCTGATCCAGTCGGGGCTTTCCACCTCTACTTTGGCCTGTTCTGTCTGGGGATAGCTAGGTTCATTTTGGTTCCCTTCGTCCGCTTCCATTGGCCGGAGCGTGGGGCTTGCTTGCCCTATTTCCTGAACCGCTGAGTATTGACTTCCTCACACTTTCCCTCCTGTCTGACGGACTTGTCTGACAGAAGAGCGCTGCCGTGGGATCCCCATGGGAAGTAGCGGAGGTTTGATTGATAAGGAATGCAAAGAAAACGCCAAAAACTGTCACTCGATCTCGGGAAAAAGCTGTGTGGATGGGGATATCCTGAAATAGGCAGCAACAGATTCCAGTGCAAAGTTTAGCTGTGGCTCGCTGGCCGATGGGGTAGTCGTTGGGCCGGGGGTCAACCCAGAGGGTCAACATGGAAAGGCGGTCTTTTCTGCAAAAACTCCTCCTGGTTGCTGCCGGTCTTGGCCTGTCCCCTGGCTGGTTGAGGGGCCGGGCTGAGCGATATGGGCAAGCTTTGGCGGCTGGCTCCCGCAAGCTGGCTGTTCTCATCGGTATTAACCGCTACCTTGGTGAGGGATCCGCGCTACAAGGGTGTTTGACAGATGTGGAGTTGCAGCGGGAGCTACTCCTCTATCGCTTTGGTTTTGACCCGGCAGACATTCTCACCCTTACCGATGGGGCAGCCACGCCGGCTGGGATCCAATCGGCCTTTGCAGAGCACTTGGGGGGTCAAGGTCACACGGCTGAAACGGTAGTGGTGCAGTTTAGCGGCTATGGCCAGTGGCGGCTGGGATCCGCGCCCAACTGTTGGCAGCCGGTGCTGCTGTTGTCTAGCTCTGAGGGAGTGGCAGCAATGGAGCTAGACAGCTTTTTCCGGCTTTTGGAAGGCTTGGGCACTGCCCAGATCACCACCCTTCTGGACTGTGGCTTTACCTATGTCTCGCCGTCGGTGCGAGGCAACTTGCAACTGCGTTCCCGTCCCCCAGCCGCGATCTCGGACTCCTCGGAGCCGCAGCGGGTTTGGCCGTCTCCGCCCAAGGGCTTGCTGATTTCGGCCACCACTCCCCAGGACTTGGCAGCAGAAGCCGCTTGGCCAGGATTCTATGCTGGGGTACTCACCTATCTGCTGACGCAGTACCTGTGGGAAACCACGCCTGCCACTCGTCTGCTGGTGGCCTTTAACCAAGTGGTTAGCCGGCGAGAGCTGGGCCTATTCGCCTGCCAACGCCCCACCTTGGAAGGCAAAGACACTGCTCGACACATCCACCCCTATTTTCTCATGCCCACACCGGCAGGGGTCAGCGGGGTAGTTCAAGAAGTGAAGGGAAATCGGGCTCAGGTGTGGTTAGGCGGGATCCCATCGGCGGCCCTGTGTGGTTTGCAGCCGGGTACTCTTTTGGCTCCCATTCCCGCCGATCCTTCCGCCTCTTCGCCGACGCCGCTGCTCATGCGTTCTCGCAGTGGGCTGTTGGCTCAGGTTCAGGTGGCCAGCCCGGAAGGGCAGTTTCCCCCTGTGGGCACACCTTTGCGGGAGCAGCTGCGCGGCCTCTCCAGCACGCTCAAGCTTTTGGTTGGCCTAGAAGAGAACCTGGGCCGCATCGAAAAGGTGGATCTGACCAATGCCATTGCCGGCTATAGCTGGATGGAAACGGCCAACCCCCGCGAGCGACAGGTGGACTGTTTGTTGGGCCGCATCACCCCGGAAATGGCCGCTGCTTTTAGGACTCCGTCCCGCTGGCGCGAACGGTCGGACACCCTGCTCAAGCCTCTGGAAGTGAACAGCTACAGCCTGTTCTGGCCGGGGCGAGAATTGCTCCTGAATTCCTGTGGCCCAGCAGGAGAGGCTGCAGCAATGGCCGTCCAGCGGTTAGCTCCCCGTCTTGCCCATCTGCTGGCTGCCAAACGTTTGCGCACCACTCTCAATGCTGTTTCCTCTTCCTTGGCGGTGGTGGCGGAGTTGGCTGTCAAAGGTAGAGCTGCCAAAGCTCCCTCGTTGGCGGCACGCCTTGTCCAGTCCGCAACTTCCGCTCCTGCTGAGGTGGGTATGCAGCGGTTTACGCGAGGGGATCCCTTGCATCTCACCCTTTGCAACAACAGCGATCAGCATCTGTTCGGCTACCTGTTGCTGATCGACCCGACCGGACAACTGCACCTGCTGGCCCCCCTGCCTCAGGACAACTTCACCACACCTCTTCGCTTGGAAGCCAAGAGCAGTTTAACTTTGCCACCCTTGCCGGAGGTCGATGGCGAGCTGCGCTCTGCTGTGAGCTCTGACTTGCTCACCTGTCATGACCAAGGGCTGACGGAGCTGTTGTTTGTGGCCAGCACCCGCCCCCTGTCCGCCAGCTTGGAAGCCCTCAAGGCTATGGCCCGCAAACTGGGGGTAGCCCGTTCGCCGATGTTGCTCAATGGGCCGCTGGAATGGACGCAAACGCTCCTCGAGGAGTTGACTCAGCGTGCCTCCGAAGGGGATCCCGACTTGCGTTGGCTGGATCCCGCCCAATCCATCACCCTTTCCCTTACCTATTTGCTGGTTTAGCTCAGCAGCAGGGCAAACAGGCCGCAGAGGGCAATGCCATCAAAAACCCCGGCCCCACCAATGCTGAGAATGCCAGAGCAGTTGCGCCGCAGGACTTCTGGCAGATGCAGGAGATCTGCCCCGATCACCGTGCCCAAAACTCCACCAGCAAAGGCCACTGCCGGTGCCTGGTCCCCTGCCCAAAACAGAGCGGCTAAGGCTGCCGTAGCCGGGGCAATCAAGGGGTTCATTTGAATGCCGATCCCCGGCACCACGTGGGAAGCATAGTAGCTGACCAAGGTTACCAGCGCCGTCACCGCCAGGATCAGCACGCTGTCGGCCCGCCCAAATTGATATAGGGCCAAGAGCACCGGGATCAACCCCCCGCCCACGTTCAAGGCAATTACCGTCTCCTGAGGGATTTTCGCCAAAGGGATCCCCCAGAATTGCCGCATCCACAGGCTGGCTAAGTCCTCCACCAGCGTCACCTCGCATTTCACTCGATAGAGGGGAATATTGACCGAGCTGCCCACCAGGATGGCCAGCAGCAGTAACAGCGCTCCCTCCCGCGAGAACCCCAGCTTTCCCACCGCCAGCGCCACCACATCCACTGCCAGCCCCAGCCAGAGGAAAGGCAGCAGCAACACCAGCATGAAAAACAACAGCAGCGAGACCGGCAGGTAGAACATGGCAGGGATCCCTGGCGCTCGGGTGTCAGCTCCAGCCTATCAAGACTGAGTGTGATTTTTTCGGGCAAGGTCTGTAACCAGTGGGATCTCTATCCTTTGAATGAGAAATAAGTCTGCAATCGGCTTTACTCAGTCTATAGGCCGAAGATTTTGTTGCGAATATCATGAGCGATTTCAAGACCGGCACGCCAATCTCCAGCAGTCTTAGACAGGGTAATCAAATAACGTCGATCCCCATAAAAGCAAATCTTGATGTGAGGGGATTCTGAAACAAGCTCAAAACCAAAATTCTGAAGCTCTTTTTCGGCACGATTACTCCATTTTCGGTAGTCACGAAACCAGTGGTCTACAAATTCTCTAATGCTTTGGCGGCAACTGTCGCCCTCACATGCATCGTTACTCTGGATTAAGTCTTTAAGGATATGCTGAACTCGACTTTCTTGGTGCACTTGGTTAATTGTCCTGCGTAGAATTTCCAGGATAAAGCTCTTAGCCTCTTGTGGGTAAAAGTCTCTCTCATTTTCTAGCCTTAATACTATATCACATTCTGATAAGATCTGCTCTCTGTAACGTTTATCCCCTTTGCATTGGTACTGCACAGACAGAGTCTTTTGAAAACCTTCTACAATTAAATTAAGAAAATCTCTCTCCTCTTCAAGACTCTTGATCTTTTGGTTCCGGTCTTCTAGTTCTATCTCTAATTCTTGTAGTTTTTCATCTTTCTGTTGAAGCTGGCGTCGCAGATCTGAAAGCTGCCTTTCGTAACTTTGCCGCCACTGTTCTTTCTCCTCAATTTGCTGAAAGAGATCCCTGGCTCTTTGCTCTTGGAGTTGGAGCTTCTCAATCAGGCAGTTTTGCTCAGCTACCCGAGCTTCCAGGCTTGTGACTTGCTCGTTCTTCCGCTGGAGCTGAGCTTGTAGTTCAGAGAGCTGGCTTTCGTAATTGCGTAGTTGCTGCTTCCTTTCTTCTATTTGCTGAGAGAGATCCCTGATTCTCTGCTCCTGGAGCTGAAGCTTTTCAATCGAATGAGCCTGCTGAGCCAGTTGCGCTTTCAGAGCCTGGATTTGCTCATTGCTCTGCTGAAGCCGAGCTTGTAGCTGTGCAAGTTCGTCTTGCTTACTACGCAGCAGATGCTCTTTTTCCTGAACTTGCTGAGACAAATTTGTAGCGGACTGCCGCCATTTTTGCAGATCCACTAACAGTCTTTGGATCTCTTCCTCTTTTTGTGCAGCTTGATTCCCCGGTTCCAGGTTCTCTGCCTGAGCGCTTCGTAGCTGCTCTGGTGCCTGTCTCTGGGTTTCCTCATCCTTCTGTAGAAGCTGATCCTCCGTTTCCTGAAATTGCTCAAAGGAAGGACGAGGCAGCTCTAAGACAACCTGACCTCTTTGAGCCTGGGATCCTGCCAGTGATTTGTTACGCTCTACTTTCTGAGCCGCTACACTGCCAGCTCCTGCTACAAGAGCCACCGTGAGAGCTCTCCTAAAAGCTGGCTGAGGCAGAGAGGCAATGGCGGCAGCCGCGAGAGCAGTAACGATGTGGACGTTAAAGGGCTTAGCCATGACAACAGAGAGCGTTGGGCGAGAAGGAGTTGGAACTAAGGATAACCGCTGATGCCAGAACCGTGAAAGAAATACAAAAATTCTATATAGTATAATATTTTGAGGAGGAGTCCTTTGGAGCTTTGTTAAGTTTCAAAAAATCAGAAGGAAAAACAACGAACTTCACCGTTGCCGCATTTGCGGATCCAAGGCATCTCGCAATCCATCCCCGACAAAATTGATGCTCAGCACGGTCAAAAAAATCATCAGTCCGGGGAAGAAGGCCATGTGGGGCGCTTGCTCCAGGTAATTGCGGGCATCGAAGAGCAATCTGCCCCAAGTGGGCACATCCGGCGGGAACCCCAGCCCCAAGAAGCTCAGCGTTGACTCGGTGATGATCGCCGTCCCTACTGATAGCGTCGCCGCCACAATCACAGGGCTGAGCACATTGGGGAAAATATGCACCCAGATCAGCCGACGGGCCGGAGCCCCAATGGCGCGAGCCGCCAAGACAAAATCCATTTCCCGCACGCTCAAGAAGCTGGCCCGTACCAGCCGCGCCACCGACATCCAATTCAAGCTGCCGATCACCAGCACCACCAGGATAAAAATCCCCGTTTCTGGCCCTGCCAAGCGTCGCAAGCTCTCTCGAAACAGAAAGATCACCAACAACAACAGCGGCAATTGCGGCAAGGAGAGAAACAAATCCGTAAACCGCATCAGGGCCACATCGATCCAACCCCCATAAAACCCCGATATCGCCCCGATCAAGGTGCCCATCGTAATGGCCACCAGCATTGAGGTAATGCCCACTGAAAGCGATACTCGCCCGCCGCGCAACACCCGCGCCAAGACATCTTGTCCCAGGTCGTTGGTGCCAAAGGGATGGGCCCAACTGGGGGGCAGTTGAGAACGAGAAAAGTCGATCTGGCTGGGGGAAGCTGTGTAGATCAGCGGGCCCACCACACATCCCAAGATGATGAGCAGCAAGGTGGCCGTCCCAAACAGGGCCAGCCTATCCCGACGAAAGCGCCGCCAAGCATCCCCCCACAGGGTACGCGGGGGGCGTTCCTGAACGTTGGCTTGAGGGGGAGCAGGGATCGAAGCAGACATCGGACACCTCTAGGTTGTGTTGATCTTTCATTTGAGCCAAAAGAGAGCACTGACGAGATAGAGAAAACTCAAGAAGTTCCTGGCCAATTTGTCAAAACGAGAACATAGATGCCGGTACTGCTTTAACTTATGAAAAAAGCATTCGATTAAATGCCTCTCTTGATACAGATGCTTGTCATAATGCCGCTGCGTCTTTCTATTCCTTTTAG
>NZ_JANSIF010000015.1:0-54324 GCF_047461935.1 Synechococcus sp. R55.4
TGGCTACCATGTTGGCAGACTCGAAAGTAAACAGAAAGATCAACTGGTAGTAATCCGTACTGAACATATTATACATTTCAGTATAGTTGAGCTTATTATTGACTAGAGTCATGCTCTGCCCAAGCTTTGAATGGGTAAGGGATCCCTTCAGCGGGGGGGAAATACTTTTTGGCGAACGTCGTCGGCGAAAGCTTCCACCGCTTCTCGGATTGCCTGCCTCAAGTTGGTATAGGGCTTGGCAAAAGGGGGAATCCGCTCGCTCAGCCCCAGCAGATCGTGGGTGACCAAAATCTGACCATCGCAAGCCGGCCCGGCCCCAATGCCCAAGGTTGGGATCCCCACTTGGGCCGAGATTTGGGCAGCCAATTCCGCCGGCATGTGCTCCAAAACCAGGGCAAATGCCCCTGCTTGTTCCAGGCTGAGGGCCTCTTGTCGCAGACGCTCCGCCTCCGGAGTGGTTTTTCCCTGCTGGCGATAGCCTCCCAGTTGATGTTTGGCCTGCGGAGTGAGGCCGATATGACCCAAAACCGGGATCCCCCGCTGCACCAGAAAGGCCACCGTTTCCACCATGTCGGGGTAGCCCCCCTCCAGCTTGACCCCGTTGACTCCTGCCTCCTTCATCAACCGCCCTGCTGAGAGGAGAGCTTGTTCTTTGTGGACTTGATAAGTCAAGAAGGGCAAGTCGGCCACCAAAAAGGCCCGTTCTACCCCGCGGCGCACCGCCTGGGCGTGATGGAGCATCTGTTCCAGCGTCAGGGGCAGGGTGCTGGTATACCCCAAGTGGGTCATGGCCAAGCTGTCGCCCACCAGGATCAAGTCGATCCCAGCCTGATCCAAAATCTGAGCGGTGGCGTAGTCGGCAGCCGTGAGGGCCACCAAAGGTTGACCCGCCTGTTTGGCCTGGCGAAAGTGGTGAATGGATAGAGCAGCCATATCCCTATGATCTCATCTGGGCGTTCCCGCCAGCGGTGCGGAGCACTTTCCCATCAACCGCATCCCGTGGGGGAAGCAAGCTTGGCTTTGAGGCTGGGAAGAAGCAGGAGACTCGGTTTGCCGTTAAGATGGTAAAGCCCCACAGCTGACTGGAAGGGTGACAGAGTGGTTGATTGTGACGCTCTCGAAAAGCGTTGTGACTGCAAGGTCACCGTGGGTTCGAATCCCACCCCTTCCGTCTTCAGGCATACAGTTTTAGAACGCCTTGCCCAGCTAGGGCCTCTGGGATTTTTGGGGATCCCACCCAAGCCCTTCGCATCAGCGGTGCGGTTCCCCCATAACACTTTGGCATGGAGCCAAGGTCAAGGTTGGATGGGGTTCTTGGCCTTTCTTCTAGAGTCTTATGTTCACCGCTCCTGCTCTCTCTGCCCAACTGCATCCGCTCATTCAGGGCTTATCTGAGGCAATCCTGAACGTTTGGGGATCTACCCTCACCCTAGCCCCCTATCCTCTGCCTGAAGATCTGGGCTACGTGGAAGGCCGCCTAGAGGGTGAGAAATTGCAAATTGAAAACCGCTGCTACCAAGGGGATCCCTTTCGCAAACTGCACCTGGAGCTGGCCCAGGCCGGGCAAAGCCTGGACATTCTCCATTGCGTTATGTTTCCGCAGCCGCAGTACCCGCTGCCGCTGTTCGGTTGCGACATTGTGGTCGGTCGCGGACAGGTGAGCGCCGCCATTGTCGATCTCTCGCCGGTGACCCCCAGCTTGCCCGATCTCTATATCCAAGAGCTGGAAGCGTTGGGATCCCATCTGGCCCCTTTCCAGCATCGGCGCCGGTTGCCGGAGTGGGGCACGATTTTTTCTCCCTACTGCCTGTTCGTCCGTCCTGCCGACGAAGCAGAGGCCGACCGCTTTTTGCACTTTGCCCGCCGTTACTTGGAAATTCACTGTCGGTTGGCGCAACAGATTCCCCCGCAGACGGATCCCGACCAAATTTTGGCCCACTACCAGGGGCAGCAGCGCTATTGCAGCCAGCAACAGCAGAACGACCGCACCCGCCGCGTTTTGGAAAAAGCCTTCGGTCCCGCCTGGGCAGAGCGCTACATGAACACCGTCCTTTTCGATTTGCCTCCCAGTCCTGTGCAGATCTAGACGGGATCCCCTTGCAGCCGCTGCTGGATGCTCAACGCCAATTTTTGCCCTAAGAACTCCGGCATGGTTGGAGTTGAATCCGGCCCTAGCAAGTAAAAAATGAAGCGCGTTTGCTTGCGGCGGAGCATCAAATTGAGGTTAACAACGGTCAAATCCTCCTGCGCAAGAACCGTCATCACCCGGTAGAACACGCCCGGCTGGTTGTCCACATCCACCAAAAGTGTGGGCAAATGAAACACCGGGTCAAAATAAAAAGAAACCTGCACGTCTTTTAGTCCGGCCTTGAGATCAAACTCCAGCGCCAAGGTTTCATGAACGCGAAACACACCCGCCAGGCATTCGTGAATAGCCCGTTCTAGGCTGAGCTTGGTTTGGGAAGAAAGGCTGTGGCCATCGCGGGAGACAATGGTGCGGATAAACACCAGGTGCGGTGAGTAGATCTGCCCATAGAGATGAATGCCATGCACCGAGAGATTAAAAGCAGTGAACACCCCAAACAGATCGCTGAGCAGAGAAGGTCGGTTGCGGTAGGCCAGGCAAACCACCGTCTTGCGACCTTCGTCCTGCATCTGTACCACCGCCTTGCGGGTTTGGTAGAGGGCGTAGGCCAAGCGCAGATTTTGGGCCTGCACCTCGCTGCTGACAAACTGGCTGTAAAAAGGCGGAAAGCTCTGGTTAAAACGCCGCATCAGAGCGGATCGCGTCAGCGGGACGGAGTTCTTGCGGGTGCTGACTTTGAGCGGCTGAAGATCTTCATGGGCAGCCCTTTCCCCTCTGGTAATCCCCCAAGGAGCTACCTTCGGCTGCTGCCCTGACTGCTCAATTGACATCGACCTCGCCACCTGCGTTGCTCCTTCTCCATCGTTGCTCAGTACGCCCTAGCCAAACCCCATCTATCCGCAAAATCACTGAGGCTCGGAACGAATGTCAACGCTGCATCCAATTCTTGTTCAATGCTTTTGGACTTAATCTATCTCACAGGGCTGAGCTGGTCATCCAAAGAGCCGCTGAGGGTCATCCCCCAATTAGGGGGGCTCCCCCCCTTTTTTCGCTGCTGAACCGACGCTGTGAGCCTTTCAATCCCAGAATAGCCAGAATAAGCCTAAACTATGAATTGAGCAGAGCGCTGCAATTTTTGATATGCTGCAATTTTTGATATAAAGTGCCGCATTGAGTGCTGGCCGGCTGGGTGACATGAAGCGCTATCTTGTTGGCCATCACTTTGGTTTTTCCCTAGGTTTGTGAAGGGATCCCTGTGAGCAGAACTGTTGCCAATCCCACTCCGTTTTCGCCCGCACAAGCGCTGGACCCCGCTGGTGCTTGGTGGGATCTCAGTCTCATCGCCTCCCCTGCCCAAGAAGACCTGATCTTTTGGCGGCTGGAGAATTTTGGCTGTCGGGGCATGACCAGCCAAGCCCACGGCGAAGATCAGATTTGCATTCACGCCTATCTGCCTTGGCCTCACGTCAGCCTCTTGGATTTGGCAGCCCTCTCCCTGCGCCTGCAGCAGGATGCCCTCATTGCCGGTCAGCGGGTTCCCAAGCTGCGCTGGGAACGCATAGAGGCGGAAGATTGGAGCAGCAGTTGGAAGCAGCACTGGCAGCCCCAATGGGTCGGGGACAAGTTGCTCATTTGTCCGGCCTGGCTGGATCCGCCCCCTCACCCCGGTCGGCACCTGTTGCGGCTGGATCCCGGTATGGCCTTCGGCACGGGCACTCACCCCACCACTCAGCTCTGTCTGGAGTCGCTGGAGATGCGCCTGGAGGGCGGCGGGGGTGCCGAGGGAGTGACTGTGGCCGATGTGGGCTGTGGATCCGGGATTCTGTCGTTGGCGGCGGCCCTGTTGGGGGTGAAGCGGGTGTTTGCGGTGGACATCGACCCCCTGGCGGTGCAAGCCACGATGCACAACCGCGATCTCAACGGCCTGACGGATCGCATTGTGGTCGCTCAGGGCAGCCTGGAGCATATTCCCGAAATGGTGGATGGGCTGGTGTGCAACATCCTGGCAGATGTGATCCTGGATATGATCCCGGAGTTTCGGCTGGTGGTGAAGGAGGGGGGATGGCTGATCCTCAGCGGCATCCTCATCGAGCAGGCCAAGTTGGTGGCGGAGATGCTGGAGGCCAACGAATGGGTGGTGGCAGCCCTCTGGCGACGGGGGGAATGGTGTTGTCTGAACGCACGCATGACCTGAGCGCTTTGCCCCGATTGGCGATTGACCCAGCGCAGCGGGATCCCAGCGGTGTTCTCCATTTAACTGGTCTGCAACAGCACTACTTGCAGCGGGTGCGCCGCCTCAGGCCGGGGGATCTCTTTTTGGTTTTGGACGGCTCAGGCAAGCTGTGGGCGGCCCGTTGGCAAGCCCAGGGATCCCGAGTTGTGGGCGAGGTGGAGGTGCTGCCGCGGGAATTGCCTGTTTCTTTGCATCTGGGCTTGGCGGTGGTCAAAGGGCAGGGGTTTGACGAGGTGCTCCGCCAGGTTACCGAGCTGGGGGCGGCGCGCATTACTCCCCTGCTGACGGAGCGCACCGTGTTGGAACCGGGATCTGGGCGGCAGGAACGCTGGCAAAAAATTGTGCGGGAGGCCGCAGAACAATGTGAGCGGTTGCGCTGGCCTCAGGTCGATCCCCCTACCCCTTGGACAAGTTGGCTGGCGGAGCTACAAGCCGTTCGCGCTACTCGGACGGAGTCCTTTTGGTGGGGTATAGCCGTGGCTCGGCACAAAGCGCCCCCGCTGGTGCAAGCCCTGCCAAAGCTGCAGATCCCGGCCTTGGCCATAGCCATTGGCCCAGAGGGGGGCTGGACGGTTGCCGAACGTCGGCAAGCTGAGGAATATGGGGGCGTGTGCGTCTCCCTTGGCCCTACCATCTTGCGAGCCACCACCGCCGCTGTTGTTGCCACCAGCCAAATTGCTGCCACCTACTCCTGGTTGGACTCGAGCTTGGATCGGGGTCATTTGGCTCCGCTAGCGACGGGGAGTGTTGTCGCCGATAATCAATAACTAGGCCGTTTGCGTCAGCGGGACGGAGTCCTTTACAGCAGGCCGTGGTTTCGGGCGCGGCCAAGGCCACCCTAGCGAGGGAGAACGAGAATGGAGATGATCCAGGCGGTGCGGGGCACCCGAGATATTCTGCCGCAGGAGGTGCGGCTCTGGCAGCAGGTGGAAGCCAGCGCCCGAGAGATCCTGGGACGGGCCAACTACCAAGAAATTCGCACCCCCATCCTGGAGTTGACGGAGCTCTTTGCCCGCAGCATTGGCAGTGCCACCGACGTGGTGGGCAAGGAGATGTACTCCTTCAGCACCCGTGGCGAGCAAGAGGTGAGCCTGCGCCCAGAGAACACAGCAGGTGTGGTGCGGGCCTACATCCAGCACGGGCTGCAAACGGCTGGAGATGTGCAACGCCTCTGGTATTGTGGGCCGATGTTTCGCTATGAGCGTCCCCAGGCGGGGCGGCAACGCCAGTTTCACCAGTTGGGGGTAGAGCTGCTGGGCAGCCGGGATCCCCGCGCCGATGCGGAAGTCATCGCCTTGGCCTGGGAGCTGTTGCAGGCGGTGGGGGCGGAGAACCTGAGCTTGCGGCTCAACTCCTTGGGGGATCCGCAGGACCGGCGGGCCTATCGCCAGGCCCTGGTGGACTACCTCACCCCCTTGCGGGAAAAGCTGGATCCCGACTCCCAAGAGCGCCTCACCCGCAACCCGCTGCGCATTCTAGACAGCAAGGATCCCCGCACCCGCGAGATTGCCGAGGGGGCCCCCAAGCTGCCGGATTACCTCAGCCCAGAATCGCGGGCTTTCTTCGAGCAGGTGCAAGATCACCTGCAGATGTTGGACATTCCCTACCAGTTGGATCCCTACTTGGTGCGGGGCCTGGACTACTACACCGACACCGCCTTTGAGATCGTCTCACCTGACTTGGGATCCCAGAGTACCGTCTGTGGGGGCGGTCGCTACGACGGCTTGGTGGAAGAGCTGGGCGGGCCTTCAACCCCAGCGGTGGGCTGGGCCATCGGCATGGAGCGGCTGGTGCTGCTGTTGCAAAAGAAGCAAGGGGAGATCCCGCCAACATCGGTCGAGGTTTACGTGATCTCCCGTGGGGCGAAGGCTGAGGCCCAATCCCTCCGGATCGCTCAAGCGCTGCGCCGAGCCGGTTTCTGCACCGAGCTGGATCTGAGCGGCAGCGCCTTTGGCAAGCAGTTCAAACGGGCCAGCCGCAGCGGCGCAACTTGGGCTGTTGTGCTAGGGGATGCGGAAGCTGCAGCCGGAGAGGTACAGCTTAAGCACCTGCCTACAGGGCAACAGCAAACCCTTTTGCAAGCCGATCTGGTTAAGTATCTGGCATCCCATTCGGGTCAGCAGTGCGGAGCACCTAAGGTGATGGAGCCATGTTGAATTTTTGGGTTCGGCGCGACGGCCAAGAAGACTGGCAGCCGGTACCAGCCGAGGGCGCAGTTCTGGAAGAAGATACCTACACCATTGTTGCCCGTTCGCCTCAGCCCCACTTCACCATCACGGTGGAAGTCCGGCAGCGTCCTCTGTCGTCGCAGAATCAGGGCCCTGACACCGCCCCGACTCCCCCACAAGTCCAAACCCGTTCTGTGCGCACCAACGATGAAGGGATCGGCATTATTTTGCCTGCCAGCCGCCTCACCCCTGGGTTTTGGGAATTGCACTGCCGAGATGCCGACTTGATCGCAGAACTGTTCGGTGAAACCGAGTTGGACAATTGTCTCCGTTTTCAGGTTGTGCCTGCCCCTCTGGAGCCGGAACGAGGGATCCCTGCCCCGGTGGCTGAAGAGGCCGGGTTTGAGCCCCCCCAGAAAAAAGAGGTCGCCATCCCGCCAGAGCTGTTTTCCCTAATGCACAGTGAATTGGAGGGATCCCCGGAGGAGGTGCTGGTGTTGACGGGGCGGATCGGCTGCAGCGGCGAGCTGCGGGTACAGGTTTGGCCAGAAGGGGAGGAGAGGCCGCTTTTCCAGGGACAACGGCAAATTCAACTCCCGGCGGGGGCGCGGACGGCGGTGTTCAGCATCCCCATCACCCTGCCCAGCCAAGTGTGGGCCCGTCCTTTACGGGGAGAACTGGCCCTTACTCCCTCCTCCTGGTGGGATCCAGAGCCGTCGCCTCAGACCCTGACCATCCCCTTTTCCATTCGCTGTCGCAGCCAAGAGGCAGGACTTCTTGGCGCAGGGATCCCCCTCCCGCAGCAGCAAGAGGAAGAGAGGCTGGCCGATGCTGCCAGTCCTGCCTCGACCGCAACCCTGCTCTCTCCCGAACGAACCTTGCAAAAGCTGCTGCGCATCTGGCAGCACAGTGCTCCTGCTGGAGGGGATCCCGGCTCGACTCAGCCGGCAGAGCCCTCTGCTAAGGCCGCACCCGAACCTAACCCCCAGCCTGCGGCGCCGATTTCCCCTCTTCCCTCACCCCCCCAAGCTGAGCCAATGGGCGAGGATGCCGCCCTGCCAGCCCCAGCAGGGAGCCCGGCCACCCCACCTCCGCCTGCATTCGCCCTGCCTGCCACCAGCAAGGACACCAAAAACTCGCCCCCGCCGCCAGAAGTGTGCCCGGCGCCACAACTGCTGGTGCCTGAGCAATTGCGAGCGGGCGACAATTTCGATGTGGTGCTGCGTTTGCCGGCCTTGGCCCCTGCCTCCGCCGCCGGCGCCGCCTCCCAGCCACCTTATTGGATCAAGTTTTGGGTCAAGCATGGCCGCACCCGCTCGTTGGTGGATGGCCCCCGCTGGTTGCTGGACTTCTCCCGCGACGATCAGGGGCAGTGGCAAGCTTTAACCCGCATGACCATTCCCCCAGGCGTCCCCGAGCTGATCTTTGAAGCTTGGGCCGTCAGCCCGGATCGCCAGCAGCAGAGCGACCGAGTTACAGAGCACCGCTCTATCTTGCCTTAGGGATCCCTCGCTCTTGAGTCCTGTTTAGTCTTGGACGGAGCGCACCATCAGCACTGGGCAGCCGATGTGCACCCGCACATAGTCGGAGATGGAACGCCCCAGCAGCCGATCCAGGTCGGGGATGCTGCGGGCAATGCTGGGCCGGCGATCCGGGGATCCCATCACCAGCAGATCGGCCTTGCTTTCTTCAGCCAGGCGGACAATCTCCGTAGCCGGATCCCCGACAGCCGTCAACACCTGGTGGCCGATTTGCCGGTTTTTGAGGATGTCGATTGCCCGATCTAGAGCCTCATCTCTACCTGGGTTGTCGGCATCCAACTGCACAGAGGCCAGGAAGATCTGGGCCCCTTGAATGCCGGAGATCAAGTCAAGGGCCGTGGCAAAGGCGGCCTGGGCAGCGGGGGAGTTGTTGAGGGCCACCATGACATGGCTGGGGTATTTGACGTAGGCGTCGTCTTTGACCAGCAGCATTGGGCAGGAGGCGAGCTGGAACACATATTGGCTCACCGAGTTCTGCAAAATGGCCATGATGCGGTTGCGCCCCCGGGATCCCATCACAATCAGCGGATTGGGCAGGGACTCGGCCACCTGCAGCACCACCACCTTGGGATCCCCTTCCACCAGTTGCGTGCTGATCTTTAGCCCTGGGCGGGGGGGGAAAGTCTGCAGGGTTTGGGCCAGCAGTTCCTGCCCCTTTTGCCAGGCAGCCCGCATCTCCTCGGCAGAGGTCTGGGAAGGCACCGCATGCAGCAATGTCACGTGGCACTGGGCAAAGGCCGGCAGAGACAGAAGGGTATGCACCATTTGCTCAGTGGGGCCGCTGCCATCGATGGCGGCAATGAGGTTCTCAAATCGAGACATGGGATCCGTTCTCCGGGCCGTAGTTTGCCAAGACTCATCCTAGATCTGCCCCTGCGGATCCCTGTTACCGTAGGGGATATCCTGCAACATTTTGTTGGGTTTCAGTAACTTAGCCACACATAGCCGGTAAAGCCGCCGCCGGCATTGGTGTTGCGACCGGCCAGGAACTGAAACCCCCCCAAGCCCAGCGTTAACCCTCCCTCCAGCCGCCAGTTGAGCTGGCCCGAAAGCTTGAGGTTGTCGTAGTCGGGATCCTGAACGGCCAAATCCCCGAACAACAAAGGCGCGCCGTTGCCCAACGTAAAATCCCCATCCAGGGCCAGGATGGCCTGCAGCTCAGGAGTCAGGTCTGCCCCGAAGGTCAGGTTGGCCTTGACCCGATCCCCGGGATAGCCCAAGTAATCTCGGAACGTGAGGCAGGAGTCGAAAAAGGCAGGCAGGGATCCCAACTGGGTATTGGCTGCCGCCCCAACTTTGAGATCATAGCCGAAGACGCCGTACCCCAAGGGCAGGGGAATGTCTTGGGTGGCATATCCGGGCGGGATCAAGGCCGTTAGCTGAGCCGAGAAGAAGGGATCCCCGTTCCCCCAAGTATGGCGCAGGCCCAGTTCCAGATCCCGCAGGCCCTGGTTGCGCTGGGTAACGGTGTCAGCCCCGCTGGCAAAGCGATTTTCGATGAAAACGTAGCTGGTGTTGAGGTTGAGAGTGAGCTGATCGCTAAGGCCAGTCTCGGCGAAAAGGTTGAGGCGGGTTTCTCCGTACTCCGAAAGGGCCGGCTGCAGGCGTCCCCCCTGATCAAAGCGGGTGCGAGGCCGATAGACCTCCGGCTGCAGCGAAAAGAAAGTCTTGCCGGCACCGCGGGGAAAGCCGCAGCCTGCCCAGGCCGGCAGCTCCGGCGGCATTGTGCTGACCACCAGACTCACCAGCAGGCTTGCCCATGGAAATCTAGGCTTCTTCATGGCAGGGGGATCCCGGCAGTTTCAGGGGGATTGTATCCCCAGGATCAAGCTCTGGGCCAAGATCCGGGACAAAACCGGCTTTGGAACGACTGCTAACTATGAGGTGGCAGCCGGTAGGCCCACCTGTGCCCGGAATTGGCGAGCGGCGGTCAGCGCCCCATAGGGATCCCCTTTGTAGAGGCCGTAGTGCATGAGGGAAAAGCGCCGCAGCCCCAGTTGAGACACTTCCCGCAGCCACTCCGGCTGGCTCATGAGCTGAAAGTCTGTATGGACAGTGTCGGCCCGTCCGCCGCTGGGGTGCTTGTCCTTAATCGATGGCTCGTAGTGGGCCAACATCAGGTTGGAGTGGATGGGGGAAAACAGGCGGCAACAGAGGCGGATCTGCTCCGGGTTACCGGGATCCGGGCCGTTCAGCTCTGGGTTAAACTCCCCTGGCCGCCGCTGGCGCATCGACTGGAAGGCGATCCCGTCCATCCGGCTCAGGGTCTCGGCAAAGGGCTCCACCATGCTGCGGCCTGCCCCCCGGGAAGGGTCGTCAAAGGTGGCAATCCAGCCCCCCCAGCACAGGGCTACTTCGGCTGCCGGCAGCCGCTCCTTGATGGCTTGGCGGGCTGTGAGGACATTGCGCATTAGGGCTTGGTAGTAGAAAGCAGTGTCGGCGTTGTAGGTATCTGCTGGGATCCGCCAATAGGAAAACTCCGTGGCCAGGCTCCAATAGGTAGGGCGGCCTTGGGGGTTGGCTTGAGCGATATAGCCGGCCAATTCGGCTACATCCTGGACAAACTGCTTGGAGATGTGGTAATCGCCGCAGGGGCGGTGGGTGTCGTCTTCCCAGGTGATGATGTGGAGGGTATAGCCCCGCTCAAACCACTGCCGCAAAAGCCCGGCCTGGTGCCAGTTGCGCCAAAAGGAGAGATCCCCCTGGCGGTGATCAAAGCTGTTCAGCCAGCCGCTCAGGAAATGGGGATCCCACCCCTGCGCCACTGCCGCCACCTGCGGATCCGACTCGATTTCCCAGAGGAAGCGACCGGGATCCTCGCCAATGCCCACCTGCCAGCGGGCCAGCAGCTCTGACAAGTTCATGCTTCCCGTCTCGGCATTTTCCGGGCTGCGACTCCCCTGCTGACTCAAAAACTCCTGGCCACAGCCGGCAACCCCATAGGCAGCCAGCAGCGCTCCGCCCGCTTGCAGCACCTGTCGCCGCTGCCAGGATCGTCTCCTTTTCATCTCCTCTCCTCCTGCGGTTCCTCTTGGTGTTGGCGAGCCCACAGCCGCACTTGGGGGGAGCTATAAACCTCCCTGAAGCCCGGCAGCCCCTCAAAATTGAGCTCAGGCCAAAATTGCAGGATGCGATCGGCGCTCCGCAAGGGATCCGCCAGCCCCGCTACCAAGAGGTAGTCCACCCTTTCCTGGGGATGCTGAAGGGCCAGGGCAAACTCGTACTGGTGAGGAGTAAGGAAAGAGCGGGGATCCCTTGCCCAAAAGATAGCCTCAAAGTGGATGTCGTCGTCCACCAGCACTTTTCGCCCGGGCAACAGGTGGCGATAGAGATACTGCCCAACCTGGCGCTTTT
Organism: Synechococcus sp. R55.4; assembly: GCF_047461935.1. Taxonomy (NCBI): domain Bacteria; kingdom Bacillati; phylum Cyanobacteriota; class Cyanophyceae; order Synechococcales; family Synechococcaceae; genus Synechococcus; species Synechococcus sp. R55.4. The sequence goes on from NZ_JANSIF010000015.1 coordinate 11,383, forward strand.
CCTGCCGCAGCCTCCGCCAGTCTTCTAGGGCTTGCCCAGCAGAGGTTACTTCATACAGGTTTTGGGCAGCTTCCAACTCGCCACTAAGGGGCACTACCCCTGCCACCAGCCGCTCCCAGAGATCCCGCTCCTCGGCCACCAGGGGCATGAGGAAACCCGGCTCTTGGCTCACCCCATAACCGGCAGTGAGGCAGTTCAACCCCAAGAGGGCAGTGATCAACAGGCGCTTAGCCCAGCCGGGGCCGGCTCCGCGACACAAGTAGGCGCCCATCAGCAAAGGCAGCGGCACCCAGAAAAGGCCAAAGCGGCTCAGCTCCCGCAAAAACAGCCCCTGCCCTAGAGAAGCCAGCAGGATGACCAGCGGCATCCCCCAGACCAGAGCCCATACCCAGCGACCCGGGCCTCGGCCCAGCAGGGATCCCAGCCCCAACAGCAGATAGGCAGGGGCCAGCACCGCCAGCCATTTCCCAGCCTCCAGCACCCCCCGCCAGCCACCCGCCTGCTGCAAGTCTTCCCGCAATTGCGGCAGCCGCAGACCGCTGCCCACCTGGTAGGTGAAAGCCCAGGGATCCCCTGCCGACAGCCAGTTCACGTACAGCCAGCTCAACATCAGGGCCAGGCTGATAAACCCTGCCACCAGCAGCGAAGCCAGCCGAAAACCCCAGGACTGTTTGCGAAAAGCCAACAGCAGCACCCCTGCCACCCAGGGCAGCAGCCACCCACTTTCCCAACGCAGCACCATCAGAGGCCCCAGCGCCAGCCCAATGAGCAGTAGCCGTAGCGCAATGGGCAGCTCGCCAGAATCCGCCCCAGTCTCTGCCCTGGCCTGCTCCTCTTTACTCAAGGGAAACAGCAGGGCCATGTTCACCCCCACCAACCCTGCTGTGGCTGTCCAAACAGGGCTGCGCAGCAGCATCAAGATCAAAGTCGGCTGCACCACCATCAACAAACCCCACAGCCAGCACCATCCCACCTCCACCGGCAAACGGCGTAACTGCCGCCACACCCAGCCCAGCACCAGAGAGCCCAAGATGGTCTGCAGCAACAGCGGGGATCGTCCCAGAATGGCCGTGGCCAGCACCAGGGAGGGGGGGAAAGTGGTGCCGACAATGGGCAGGCGCGGATCCGGCCCCAGGGCGGCTACGGATCCCTTATAGCCAAGAAACTGCATCTCCAAGCTCACCCAGCTCCAGCCTTCCTTCAAACCCCACAGAAGGCTAGCCAGCAGCAGAAACAGGATCCCGGTAGACCCGAAGAGCCGCAAGAAAGCCCTGAGCTTGGTGAGAAACATGGGTTACTTCAGTAGCTTCAAGAATTTAGAATTAATTGGAGATTAATTGGAGGGTAACTGGTTAAATCGCCAATCGAGCCTCAAGAGCTATTTAGTGTTAATGAGAACATGTCTCAAGTAGGGCGTGGGGATGGGCTGACGTGTCTAGGCACTGGACACAGGGATAGACTAGCATTCCCTGTCTTGAGAGACTTTATCTACGAGTTTTGGCGTAGGCCAATTCAGCCAGATTGTCGATGAGGGGTTCTCGGATTCTGAGAGAGGATGGGGACGACTTTGCAAGGACATGATCTTATGTTGCAGGCTGTGCGGGACGTGAATGAAGCAGCAGTTCCAGCGCTTGAGCTGGTACCCTCTCAAGCAGAGACCCGTCCCTGGGGATCCTTCTGGGTTTTGGATGAAGGCCCGATGTACAAGATCAAGCGCATCGAGGTGAAGCCTGGCCATCGGCTCAGCCTGCAGATGCACTACCACCGCAGCGAGCACTGGATCGTGGTCAGGGGCACAGCGAAAGTGACCCGTGGAGAAGAGGTGATGCTGCTGAGCTCCAACGAGTCCACTTACATTCCCCCCTGCACCAAGCACCGCCTGGAAAACCCCGGCACCCTTCCCTTGGTGTTGATCGAGGTGCAAAACGGGGAATACCTCGGGGAAGACGACATCGTGCGCTTTGAGGACGACTACGCCCGCCAGTAAAGGGATCCCCTGGGCATCCGAATCCACGATTTGTGCGTACAGACCCCGAAAGCTTACAGATTTCTGCATGTCGGGCAAACCTGGGTCAGGTAGGCCAAGGGGCTTGCCTGCACTAGACAAGTGAGGGATAAGCAAGAGGGGGTCAAGGTGACGCAGAAGGCAAGGCAGTGGGCTTTGTGGGTTGCCGGTTTGCTTTGGTGTTGCGGGCCGACGGCTGTCCACGCAGCGGAAGTCATTTCTCTGCAAAGGCTGGGCTACGACCGCTCGGTGCTGCTGCAAGGAGCTAACCCGCGTCTAGATATCGGGATCCCTGCCCCCCTGAACGGCCTTGACCCCGAGGCCAGCTTTGTGCAGTTGCGCCTGGATCCCTCGCCGGTGTTGAAACCTACGTCCACGGTGCGGGTGCTGATCAATGACGAGCTGGCGGGTATCTTCCTGGTGCAAGATCTGCGGCAGGAGCCGGTGGTGCGAGTGCCCATCCCCAGCTTGGCCGCTGGCGAGCGCTTTATCACCTTGTCGGTGCAGCCTTTCCTGAGCATCAGCGACGATATTTGCGCCGACTTGAATACCGGCAATTTGCTGCTGACGGTAGGGCGGGACAGTTTCTTTGAGCTGGCGCCCCTCGTTCCTGATGCCACGGTGGCCGGTTTTCTGGGCCGGCTGTATCCTCAGGTTACTTTGGTAGTGCCGGCCAATCCTTCCTCTGAGACGGCGGAAGCAGCTCTGTGGCTGTACAGCCTCCTTTCTCACCTGTTTCCGCAAACGCCCATCCTGTGGAGCAACCGTCCGAAGCAGGGGGCACAGGTGATCTTAGAGCCGGCCAATTTCACCCCCCACTTGCAGCATCAAATTACCCCAGAGGGATCCCGCCTGCGAGTGGCCGCCCGCCGGGAAGCTATTCTTGCTCTCTATGAAGAATGGAAGCGGGCGGGGCTGGTCAGCCGCGGCATCCAGGTGACAAGGGTGGCGGATCTGGAGAGAGCGCTCAGGGCCAACCGCCTCAGCCTGCGAGAGCTGGGGATCGTGGATCCCATGTTGCGGGGGTTTGGCAGCCAGTCTTTGGTCTTCAACTTCAGCCTGTCCCAATTGGGGGGGCGGCCGCGGGATCTGGCGGCGCAACTAGACGTCATTATGAACCCGGTGGATGGCCGAGTGGGGGATCGCCTCACCGGCTACGTGTTCTTGAATGGCGTTCTGTTGCGCACCTACAACCTAACCGGGCGCACCCAGCTCAACGAAACTGTGACCCTGCCCACCCGCCTGCTGCGCCGCTTTAATCAACTGGAGCTCCGCTTTGACTATGGCGCCAGCCCCGGTAATTGCCAGGGATCCCTGACCCCGCTGACTTTGCAAGTGCGCTCGGATAGCTCTGGCTTTATCTGGAGCGGCTACCAAGCCCCCACTGGCGAGCTGCAGGAGATCCCGGCGGTGCTTCGAGGATCCGGCCAAGTGTGGGTAGGGGATCCCCAACTGCTGCCGGCTGCCGCCTACCTGGTCGGTGCCCTCAGCCGGCTGGCTGCCCGACCCCTGCTGCCCACCCTTGAGGTTTTGCCCAAAGAGGAAGCCAACCTGGAGACGGGGAACTTTGCCTGGCAGGTGATCGTGGCTGGGCCAGATCAGGTGGAGCTTAATAGCCCCATCCGGCTGGGATCCCAGTTTGAAATCATCAATCCCCTGAACCAGCAGGTGGCCTTGGCCGCTCAGCCTCAAGAAAACCTCGGCCTTTTGCAGTACTTTCTCCTGAAAGGTAAGCCGAACCTTTGGCTTTCCTGGTGGGGATCTGACCCGGCTTTGGCAGAGCGCCTCAGCCGCGGCCTTGCCGATCCGCGCACCCGCCTGGCCAACCAGCTACAGGGAAACGTGCTCACCGCCTATGCCGCTGCCCCCGATCTCACCCAAGTACAGAGCTGGGATCTCACGCCGGCAGGCTATCGAGTGCGCTACCCCGGTCGCTTCAGTTGGCAGCTTTTGTTGTGGCAATACCGCTTTTGGCTGGTGCTTTTGCTGGCCATCCTGCTGGCTGTGGGGGCATGGGACACCTATCGACGTTTGGCCCGGCAACCTGAGCCGCCAACCCCCTCTTAAGCCAAGCGAGAACCTAAGATTCGCCTAGAATTAATCTGATTTTGAGCTTATGTTAACGCTTATCGAATACTGGTTGGTGCGCACAGGCTGTCTAACCCAGGAGCAGTTGGCAAAGGCTTATCGCTATCAAAAACAAGCTGATTGTTCCCTGCCGCGGGCCCTCTGGAGCTTGAGGGCAATGCACCCCCGTCAGTTTGCTCGCCTCTGCTGTCAGATCTTGGATCGGCCCAAGCTGAGGAGCTGGTTGCTCGAGCATCCCCTCGACCTAGAGCTGCCTTGGCTGATCGAGCCTATCGATCTGGTGCCGGTGCGCTTTCTGCCCTGTGGCTGGCTCGACCCGCGAACCGTAGTGGTTGCTACCGAGGAGCCGGGCCATCCCATTGTCTGGCAAAATGTCAAGCGCCTCTGCCCCGAAGCCGATCGGATTTGGGAGATCCCGGCCACCGAAAAACAGATTCTGACCGTCCTCATTGAACGCAAGCTGACGGCAGAGCTGGTAGGCAGTCGGCTTACTCTGGAACAATGGCAGGATCTTCTGGCCATTCGTCGCCGCACCGGATCCAGCCTAGGTCAGCTTTTGACCCGGCTCAGCTACCTTTCCACGCCGGAGTACCTGAGCATTCTCACTCAGTTGTTAGGGTATCCGACAGTGTCTGAATTGATAGGGACAGGGCTGCTTCATCGAGATCCAGCTTTGAGCAAACAGTTTGATCCTGAGGTGATGATGCGTCACCTGTTCTATCCCTTGGCCTGGACGGATCAGAACACTCTCACGGTGATGGTGAACGACCCCCTGGACTGGGTGGTGGATGAGATCCTCTACGCTTGGCGGCCAGGCTTGCGGATTGAAAAAGTTCTGGGCACCGAGCAGGATATCACGCAGCTTCTCAGCCAGGATCAGGGCTCCCAGTTTAGCCAAGAAGCGGTGTACAAGCTCATGGCCCGCCTGCCAGAAGAATCGGCCTCGCGGGTGTTTACCCCCTCCCAGATTGCGGTGGGCTATGGCCTGCTGCTGCTGTTGCTTTGGGGATTGGCCACTGCTCCCTGGACGACTCTGACCATTTTGGTGCTGCTGATCAATCTTTTTTACGTCGCTTCGATCCTGTTCAAACTGCTGCTCAGCCTAGTGGGATCCGCCGATCGCTTCCACCAGATTACCGATGAGGAAGTAGCCGCTTTGGATGATCGCGACTTGCCTATCTATACCATCCTGGTGCCGGTCTACAAAGAACCGGAAGTGATGCCAATTTTGATCAAGTCTCTCTCTAAGCTGGATTACCCCCACGAGCGGTTGGATGTGCTTATTCTGTTGGAGGAAAACGACCGAGACACCATTGAGGCAGCTCGAGCTGCCAAGCCCCCCCGCTACGTGCGCCTGCTGCTGGTACCGGATAGCAAGCCCAAGACCAAACCCAAAGCCTGCAACTACGGCCTGGCCTTTGCCCGTGGCGAATATCTCACCATCTACGACGCTGAAGATATTCCGGATCCAGACCAACTCAAAAAAGCAGTCATTGCCTTCCGAAAAGGGGATCCCAGCTTGGTCTGCGTCCAGGCTGCCCTCAACTACTTCAACCGCAACGAGAACTTCCTCACCCGCATGTTCACCTTGGAGTATTCCTATTGGTTTGATTACCTTCTGCCGGGTTTGGAAACTCTCAGAATGCCCATCCCCCTGGGCGGCACCAGCAACCACTTTCGCACTGACCGCCTGCGGGAGCTGCAGGGATGGGATCCCTTTAACGTCACCGAAGACGCAGATCTAGGCATCCGCGCCAGCCAGCACGGCTATACGGTGGGGGTGATCAACTCCACCACTTATGAAGAGGCCAACTGCGCTGTTAAAAACTGGATCCGGCAGCGCTCCCGCTGGATCAAGGGCTACATGCAAACTTGGCTGGTGCACAACCGCAACCCCCTGCGCTCGTTGCGCAAGCTGGGCCTGAAGAACTGGCTGTCTTACCAGTTTTTTATTGGCGGCAGCTTCTTTACCTTTCTCACCAGCCCCATCATGTGGCTGCTGTTTATTTACTGGCTGCTCACCCGCGCCCATTGGCTACAAAACCTATTTCCCAGTTGGCTGGTTTATCTGGGCTTGTTTAACCTCCTGGTGGGCAACGCCATTGGGATTTACCTGAACCTGGTCGCGGTCTTCCGCCGCGGTTACTACGATCTGGCTTTCTATGCCCTGCTCAACCCCATCTACTGGCAACTGCACTCTATGGCAGCTTACATGGCTCTGTGGCAGCTTTTCACCAAGCCCTTCTACTGGGAAAAGACCATCCACGGGCTAAGCAAGTTTACCCACGCCAAAGTCCAGGAAGCTGCTCACAAAGCAGCCTAGGCTACGGACTGAGTTCCTAAGCAGTAGCAGCGAAGTGAGGACAGCCAGCACCCTTCTAGAAGCTGTAGTCCGAGTCTACGATCACAGCACAACCACTGGGGTGGAGACAGCTAGCCATGATCACCTTGACAGAAAAGTTGCCCTCGTAGGGCGCCTGCACGATGGGGAAATCGTCCAACAGTTCGTCTGCAGCCACCACCTGACCGCTGGCATCGTAAAGCACCAGATCCACATCGAAGCAATCCTGGTCGCACTGCGCCCAGATGTTTTCACCTCGGTAGAAGTAGCCTGTAACTACGGTCGATTGTCCATTAAAAAGCCACAAACTACGGCTCTGAGCCCAAGCGGCAGCGCCCCCAACAACCGTGGCTGCCCCTATTAAGCTTGCCATCAACCAGCCCCGCACCGAAGCCATAAGACTGCCCTCCTACTGAAAAACGGAGAAAGAATAGATTTTCTACAGGGATCCACCTCAACGCCCACACTCTAGCACCCAGATCCGTTTCTCCCGAATGATTCAGATCACGTTAAGGATCTTAAGAATCTCATGCTGAAAATCGCGAAAAAGAGTTACAAAAAAAGGGATCCCGAGTAGAGCAGGGATCCCTCAATTCTGACCAGAAATCCGGCGAAGCTCCCGCATCGGTCTGGCCGACTTCTCATTGCGGCAAATTCAGTTCCCCCCTTCGCCCTAAGGGATCCGTCAAAACACTGCCGGTAGGGCCTTTGATTTGAATGGTGCAGCGGCTGCCGGACACTTCAATAACGTTGTAGTTGGGCACCGACAGCTCCAAAAAGCGCAGGTTGCCTGTGGTTACCCCTGGGATCCCGCTCACTTGCGGATTGGTCGGGTTCACCGGTGCCAAAAAGCCGTTCACAATCCGGTAATACAGGCGGCTGGCATTGGGGATCCCCAGTTGATTGCCCAGCTCGTCAATGCTCAGGGCCGTAACGCTCCGCCCGGTGGGGCCGGTCCACACCTCCCAGATAGGGTTGCTGCTGCCGGGGTTGACCTGGCCGATGAAGCCGGCGTGGTTGTTGCCCGTCAGGAACACCACGTTGCGGATGTTGTTGCTCTCAATAAAGTCAATGACTTCCTGCCGCTCCAGCCAGTAGCCTTCCCAAACATCGTTGGAGCGGAAGTAGGTCACCGTGATGGGAAACTCGCTGACGATGAACTTGTAGGTGGCGGTGGAGTTGCGCAGGCCGTTGAACAGCCACTGCTTCTGCGGATTGCCCAACAGCGTGCGCGGCGTGCGGCGCAGCAGGTTAAACAGGGCTTGCTCGGAGCCGGGTGGGCCGAAGAAAAGGGTTTCCTGTTCGGGCGTAAGACGAATGCCAGCCAGCTCCAAAAAGCGCTGCCGGGTCAGGCCGGGAGGCAAAATGGGCAAAATGGGGGTCACGGCGGCCAAATCCCGGTACTGGCGCAGATCCAGGATGAAGACTTCGGCATTGGCCCCGTAGCGGAAGCTGCGAAACAGCCGATCCCGGCTATCCACACCCGCTACGTCCGTCAGGTTGGGGGTGATGGGGTTGTACTCAAAAAAAGCCTGGTAGCCCAGCACCTTGAGATCTTCCACATCCCGGGTTTGCCCGGTGGTGTCGTTCAGCTGAGTGGCCCGGCCGCCGCGAGCTTTCTGGCCGCTGTAGTTGTCAATTACCTCGTGATCGTCCCAGTTGACAACAAAGGAAGTCCGGCCAAACAGTTGCGCGAACTCCCGCCCGGCATAGTTGGGATCCCGCTGATCCCGATAGAGGCTGCGGTAGAACTCCAGATTGCCGATGGGATCTAACCCCAGCCAGAAGCGATCGGCGTAGACGGTATCGCCGTTAAAGGAAATGAAATCAATGTCGCCGCGGCTGACTTCTGCCAACATGGCTGCCCCAATAGGAAAGGGGGGCTCGTTGGCGCAGCTAATGTGCAGAAAACGAACAGGCCGCCCATCCCCAGGAGCCGGCAGGGTGCGGAACTGTCCCACGGGACTGGTGAAGCCTTCGCTGACAAAACGGTAGAAATGGCGTTGCGCTGGCCTTAGCCCAGTGACGACGGCGCGGGCAATGTAGTCGCCCGGTTCGGTGCGGTAGTTGCGGCCCGCCACACGGCGAGCAGTAAGCGAAACTTGTTGCGAAATGGGGTTGAACTCGGAATTCTCAGCCACCTGCAACGTCACCGCAACCGTGTCTGTTGCACTGGCCGGGATCACCCGCGTGGAAAGCACCGCCCCTTCTGCGGTGGGATCCCCGGCAAATACCCCTTGAGGGAACCCGGGCTCTCCCAGGGGGGGAATGGAGGAACTGGAGGTGCCCCCACAGGCAGCCAGGGCGGCTGCCCCACCTCCAAACATAAGCAGTTGCAGGAAAAAGCGACGGGAACGCAGGGAACTCATGAGACCCACCTCAGGGACACAGGCAAATGTAAAGGGATCCGCAGCAGAGGCCAATCGCCTTTTTAGTCAAGCACCTTTGCCCTCAAGCTGAGGTTGTGGGCAGGTGAAGGTTGGGTTAGGGTTGGTTTAACGGCTCTGACCCCTGCGCCCAGGTTCCCCACGGCCTTTTCACAGAGCTTGCTGAGAAGGCTAAAATTTCATTACAGTTTTTCCTGCTTTTGCCCCATTTTTGCGGTTTTGCGTTCCTTAGACTTCTTTTGACCCTGCCGAAGGAGGGATCGTTGTGGCTACAGAGACCCTGGTCAAGCCTTCTGTAACCCCGAAGCACATGCCCATGTACCGGGTGTTGCTGCACAACGACGATGTCAACACCATGGAGTACGTGGTGCAGGTGCTGGTGAAGGTGATCCCGGCGATGATGCCGCCGCAAGCCACTGAGATCATGCTGGAAGCCCACAACAACGGTGTTGCTGTGGTGATCGTGGTGCCGCGGGAGCACGCGGAGTTTTACTGTGAGCAGTTGCGTCAGCACGGCCTCACCAGCTCCATTGAGCCGGAACGCTAAGCAGGAGCGGTTGGGGTGGGCCTGCTGATTGCAAAACTCAAGGCTTTGCCCTTGCCGCTGCGGCTGTTGCTGTTTTTGGGGATCCCCCTCCTAGCCTGGCTGCCGTGGGTCGGGCTGGGGGGGTGGTTTTTTCCGGAAGCGCGAGCCTACCTGTGGCTGCCCCTGTATGCCTTGCTGCTGGTCTGGCTGGGGCTGTGGGGATCTGGATTTGCTGCCTATGGGCTAGATAGCAGTTGGGCCTGTCGGGGCGGGATCCTCTGGGGCCTGGGGATAGGTGTGGGCGGGCTTTTCCTGCTGTTTGGCCTGGAGGGATCCCTGGGTTGGCTGAGTTGGAGGGCGGTAGGAGGGGGATCCCTGCTGGTCTATGGGTTGCTGGGGTTGCTTTTGGGCTTGGGGGTGGCGCTGGCGGAGGAGCTGTTTTTTCGCGGCTGGCTGCTGCAGGAGATGCTGCTGGACTACGGTTGCAGCACTGCGGTGTGGGGATCCAGCTTCCTGTTTGCTATGGCCCATTTCCTGAAGCCTTTGCCTGAGATTCTCGCCACCTGGCCGCAATTTCCCGGACTGTGGCTGATGGGGCTGCTGCTGGTGCAGGCGAGGGTCTGGAACCAAAACAAGCTGGGCCTTAGCCTAGGGCTGCACGCGGGTTGGGTATGGGGCATGGCCTGGGTCAACAACTTGGCCTGGATAGACTACACCGGCAGGGCGCCAGCGTGGCTAACGGGGATTGGTGGCAACCCCTTGGCGGGCCTGATGGGCTTGCTTTTTCTAGGAGGGACTTTCGCATTTCTCAACGGCCTGGCTCAAGCTGGCTGGCTACCGGCAGACCTGGAAAAGCGTTGATTGAGCTGATCGATAAAGAATAACCTACTCTCCCCAAGGCCCTTCCTCGTAGTAGGCGGTCACCTGCTCCTTGGGCGGCTGGGTAAGCAAGCTTACGCCAATTAACACCCCACTGCCGATCACCACTGCCGGGATTACGGGTAACCAGCCCCCTGTCCAAGCCCGCGGCAACAGACCCGACAGCCAACCTAAAGTCAGGCCACTGGAGACGAGGGCCCCGGCTACAGCCCCAGCGCGGGTAGCCCGCTTCCAGTACAGGCCAGCAATTAAGACAGGGAACAGCATGGCGTTGCCCTGAAAGCTCCAGGTGGCAATCTCCACAATCAGCCCCGGCGGGTTAAGAGCAATCACAAAGGAAGCTAGGCCGATCCCCAGCACCACCCAGCGGCCTAGCAACTCTTCTTGGTGGGGGGAAAGCTGGCGCCTGAAGAAGGTAACCACCAGATCCCGCGTCACTAGGGAGCTGGCGGTGAGAAGCTGGGAGTCAGCTGTAGACATGAGAGCAGCCAGGGCCGCCGTAATCACCACCGCTGCTACGCCGCTGGGCAGGGTTTGCAACATCATGGGCATAATCTGATCCGTTTTCTCCAGGCTGGGAAAAGCCAGGCGGCCCCAAACCCCAAGAAGAGCTGCTGGGAAAAAGACCAGCAGAATCAGCAGCGGCCAGACTACCATCAGGGTCTGGAAGGGCCGGGCACTTTTGGCCATGTAGAAGCGCTGGAAAAATTGCGGGAAAAGGGGCGTGGCCATGAAAAACAGCAACTGGTTGCCAAATAGCCCCTGCCAGCTCCAGCGCCCATTGGGGCCGGGCAAGCTCAGCCAGGGATCCAACTGCCCGGCAGCCTCCTGGCCCACCCCCAAGGCTAGGGCAACAAAGGCCACCCCCATCCCCAAAATCAGGATGATCCCCTGCACCACGTCCGTCCAGACCACCGCCTGGGATCCGCCAAAGAGCACATACCCCAAGATCACCAGCGCCACCACCACCGCCAAGGGCCAGTAGGGGATCCCCTCCCCCAAGACAGCCGCTAGGGTTCGGGCCCCGCCAATGATCTGGATGCTGATGTAGGGGGCTGTAAACACCAAAGCGCTCAGGCAATACAACAACGCCAACAGGGGGCTTTGAAAACGATGGCCGAAGAACTCCGAAGGGGTGATGAAGCCAAAGTGTTGGGCTGCTAGCCATACCCGGTAGCCCACCCACAAAAACAGCCCCGAAATGAGGGCGGTGGTCACCCCCACCCCCAGGAAGATTCCCAGGCCATGGGTATAGGCATCTGCCGGCACCCCAATGAAGGTAAAGGCACTGAGCAGCGTCGCCAGCGTCGTCAAGGTTAGAGCCAGGGATCCCAACCCCCGCCCTGCCAAAAAATAGCTCACCGGATCCTGGCCGCTGTGGCGATAGCTCCAGAAGCCGATGGCTGCCAGCAGCAGCAAGTATGCCCCCACCACACCCAGACTCAAAACCGTGTTACTCATCTCCGCCTCTCGGCCAGCAAACGCGCACAATGTAGAAGTTAAGAGGTACCAACAGCAGGACAGCCAATCCCGCCAGCCAATACCAGGCCGGGATCCCCAAAAACTGGGGCTGGGCCGAGCGGGATCCCACCCAGGTCAACAGCCACAGCAGGGGATAGGCCCCCCACACCCAAGCTTGGCGCATCCGCCCAAACCGCAGCTGCCTTGATCCTTGAAGGTTACCGGCGGGATCCAACCCTGACATCTACCCATCTCCTGCTTTTTTGCCAAGCGTTCCTTTTGCCAATCATTTAAGATACAGCCACTACTGCGCAGAGCTAAATTGTCTTTTCCCCTTTCCCCTTCAGATCCTGTTGGCAAGAGGGAGCCTTCCCGTGGGCCAGGCCATGAAGAACGAGAGCGGCCCTACTGGCTAGCTTGGGCCCGCATCAAAGGGATTGGCCCCCACCGGCTCAAGCGGCTGGCGGAGTTTTTTGGATCCCTGGAGCGGGCTTGGCAAGCGGATGCCCCGGCCCTGCAGCAGGTGGAAGGCATTGGCCCCACCCTGGCCCAGGCTATTGTCTCTGCCCGTCCTGGCCTTGATCCCGAGCAGATCCTGGAGGAAACCCTCAAAGCGGGGATCCCCTTTCTCACGCCTGCAGATCCGGACTATCCGCCGCTGCTGTGGGAGGTGCCAGATCCCCCGCCCATTCTCTATGCCCTAGGAGAATGTCCCAATTGGCAACAGCCGGCTATTGCCATCGTCGGCACCCGCGCCCCTACGGCCTACGGTCGACAGTGGACCCAGAAAGTCAGCGCTGCCCTGGCGGAAGCTGGCTGTGTGGTGGTCTCGGGGCTGGCAACGGGGATCGACGGCATTGCCCACCAGGCCTGTCTGGATGCCGGCGGCCAGACGGTGGCCGTGGTGGGAACGGGGGTGGACAAAGTTTACCCAGCTCACCATCAAGCTCTCTACCGGCGCATCCTGGCCCAAGGGGCCATCCTCAGCGAATATCCCCCCGGCACGCCACCGGCCAAGGAGCATTTTCCCCAGCGCAACCGCATCATTGCCGGCCTCTGCCGCGCCACTTTGGTGATGGAGGCTCCGGAAACCTCGGGAGCGCTAATTACTGCTCACCTGGCCAACCACTACGGTCGGGAAGTGTATGCCCTGCCGGGGAACATCGACACGGCAGCAGCCCGTGGTTGCCTGCAGCTCATCCGCGACGGCGCCGGCATGATCCTGGGGATCGAGGAGCTGTTGAAAGACTTGGGCTTAGTTCAGGGATCCCCGCCCAAGACAGAACCCCAACCCACTGCCCCCACCGATCCCCGGCAGCAAATCCTATGGCAAACCATTGGAACCGAGATCCTCAGCATCGATGCCTTGGCCCAGGCCACCCAGATGGACATCACCACCCTCTCCAGCACCCTGCTCTTTATGGAATTGGAAGGCTGGCTCGTGCAACTGCCGGGGATGCGCTATCGTCGAGCGCGCTGAAGTCGGCCCCCCGCACTGCCTCTCCTGTGGGAGCGCGGCAAGTGGGATCCTCGTGGCGGGGATTGTTCACATGGGTGCTGACCGGATAAGCCACCATGGCCTCTGCCGGGTAGGGGCGAAGCAGGGGCAACAGCAGCTTGGGATCCTGCACCTGGGGATCCAGCCAAAGGTCGTAGTCGTTTTCCGTCAAAATCACGGGCATCCGCTCGTGAAAAAGCCGCATCAGGCGGTTGGCAGCGGTGTTGAGGATGGCACAGGTTTCCACCTCCACTCCCTCTGGGCTGCGCCAGCGTTCCCAAATCCCGGCAAAGGCAAATACCGGTCGATCCACCAGGTGAAACCAGTAGGGTTGTCTGCCCTTCTTGCCTGTACCCTGGTCGGCCCACTCGTAGAAGCCATCTGCCGGGATCAGGCAGCGACGACGGCGGAAAGCTTCGCGGAAAGAAGGCTTCTCGGCCACCGTTTCAGAACGAGCATTGATCAACCCGGCCTTGGCGGCTTGGCTCCAAGCGGGGATCAGGCCCCAGCGAAAATGGGTTGCCTTGCGCTGAAGGGATCCCAGCTCAATCATCGCCAGCACGGGCTGAGAAGGGGCGATGTTGTACCGGGAGACAACTGCCCTTTCTTCTGCTGCCACCGGCAAGCCGAAATGCTGCATCAGCACTTCTGGGGCCACTGCCAGGCTAAACCGTCCACACATGTTTGTCCCCCAGTCGCTCACCCCAAATGGCCTGCCGACAGGATCCCCTAAACCTTGGTGGAAATGCCCAGCAGTTGCAAGATCCCGCGCAGGGGAATCTCCACCCACTCGGGGCGGTGGTTCAACTCATAGCCCAGCTCGTAAATGGCTTTTTCCAGCAGATAGGCGTCCAACAACACCTCTATCTCTTGCAGGCTGCGGGGCAAAAAAGCCGCTTGGGAAGCCACCTGCAGATATTCGGCCAAAAAGCCCGCGCAGACCCAGCGGTGCCAAAACTGGGCCCACCGCATCATGTCGGGGCAGTGGTCGGCGCAGACCAAGCCGCTCTCCAGTTGCTGGCGCAAAGCTGTGTGGACAGCATAGTGGAAGGATCGCAGCATCCCCGCCACATCCCGTAAGGGGCAACGCTTGAGACGCCGTTCGCCCAAAGAGCGGGCCGGCTCCCCTTCAAAGTCGATGATGACAAAGTCTTTGCCGGTAAACAGCACCTGGCCCAGGTGATAATCCCCGTGGCAGCGGGTACGCAGGGCGGTGATCTTCCGCTCCAGGATCAGGCGGAAGCGGCTCATGATTTCCCCTTCTTGGTCGCAAACAGCCCGAGCCAAGTTGGCCTCTGCTTCCGGCAGCTTGGGGAGCTGCTTATAAGGACTCCGTCCCGCTGACGCGAACAGCAGCGGAAACACCTGCCCCACCAAGTTGCGCATGGACTGGTAAACGGAGCGCTGGTACAGGCTGGAGAAAGGCTCTGGGGCAAAGTCTTTGTTCTCCGTATCGGCAGCCAGGGCGATGTGCAGCTCGGCGGTGCGCTTGGCCAAGATCCGCACCGATTCTAGGTAGCTGCCGATGGTGGCGTAGGCCAGCTCCGGCAAGGGCTGTTGGGAAAGCTCCAAGAAGGATCCCTGCGGCACGGGCACGGGATCCACCTCTTGGTAGTGAACCAGCACCGCCTCAAAAAATTGCCCCAGGCTGTCCAGGGTGTAGTGCCAGGCATCTCCCTCGTTGGGGATGTACTCCTGCAAAATGGCCAGGGTAATGGGCTGATCGGCGGGATCAAACCCACGGGCCCCGCGACGACGGCGATACTCCAGGGATCCCAGCAGCCGCGGCACCCGCACTTGGGGATGGTGCTCCAGCAGGTAGCGGCCAATCTCCAGCTCGGGATTCACCCCTTCGGCCACCTTGCGGTAGACCTTGAGGATGTACCGGTTGCCGTAGACCACAGAGGTATTGCTCTGCTCGGCCTTGAGGATACGGGGTTCCAGGCTGGGGTCATACTCAAAAGCGCCAGAGGTGGTGGCCCAGAGCTCCCCGGAGCTGTGGCGCAGGCGCCCCTGCTGGGCGATGATCTGCAAGGCTAGGGACAAAAAGGTTTTATCCGCCAAAGCGTCGAAAAGAACCCCCGGCGGATCCCCGGCCACTTGCACAGGGGCAATGACCGCTTGCGGCATCTCCCTGCGCAGGTGCAGAGCCATCTCCTGAGTGGCGTAGCCTACCGGAAGGGAGTAGACTTCCGCTTCCCCCTGAGTGAACTCAGTTTGCAGAAGAATGATCTGGCCCCGAAAGGGGGGATCTGCCTCCCGGTTGCAGGGAATGGCATCCAAGATCTGGGCCGACTGGATCTGGCGGGCTTTGGAGCCGAACCAGCGACAACGGTAGAGATAGTCCCCCAAAAGCGCCTCCACCTGCTTTTGGCTTTCCCCTTGAAAGAGGCTTTCCCAAGTGCCGCTTGAGGGGATCAGGGTGGGCAGACGATCCAGCTCTTCCGGCTTGCTGTGGCTGGGGTGGATCCGCTCCGTTTGGGGCTCAAGGGAGAACCAATAGAAAGAATGGGGGCCTAGAGTCAAAAAATAGGGCAGTTGTCCGATGGGGGGAAACTCGGTGCGCCCGAAGATCTCCACCGGAATTAGTCCTTCCCACTCCGCCAAGTCCAGCTCCACGCACTGCACATAGCGGGAGAGGTTGGCCACCACCAAGATGCGCTCATCGCCAAAGGCCCGCATAAAGGCAAGCACCTTGCGATTTTCCGGGTGGAGCAGCTCAAAGGAGCCGCGGCCAAAAGCTTGGAATCGCTTGCGCACGGCGATGAGCCGCTTCATGGTCCACCACAGGGAATGGGGGTTGTTTCGCTGCGCCTCCACATTGACAGCTTCGTAGTGGTACTCGGCGTCGATGACGATGGGCAGATAAAGCTTTTGCGGGTTGGCCCGCGAAAAGCCGGCGTTGCGGTCGGCGCTCCACTGCATGGGGGTGCGCACGCTATTGCGATCCCCCAGGTAGATGTTGTCTCCCATGCCGATCTCGTCCCCGTAGTAGATGACCGGGGTGCCGGGCAGGGAAAACAGCAGGCTGTTCATCAGCTCGATGCGGCGGCGGCTGTTGCCCAGCAGGGGGGCCAAGCGCCGACGGATGCCCAGGTTCACCCGCGCATTGGGATCCTTGGCGTACACCTGGTACATGTAGTCCCGCTCTTCGTCGGTGACCATCTCCAAGGTGAGCTCGTCGTGGTTGCGCAGGAAGATGGCCCATTGGCAGGTTTCGGGGATGGGCGGGGTTTGCTGCAGGATGTCAATGATGGGGAAGCGATCCTCCATCTGGATGGCCATGAACAGCCGCGGCATGAGGGGGAAGTGAAAGTCCATGTGGCATTCGTCCCCGTCGCCGAAGTAGGCCACGGCATCTTCCGGCCATTGGTTGGCCTCGGCCAGCAACATGCGGTCGGGATAGTTGCGGTCGATGTGTTGGCGCAGGGCCTTGAGGAAGGCATGGGTTTCCGGCAGGTTCTCGCAGTTGGTGCCTTCCCGCTCGTAGAGATAGGGCACGGCATCCAGCCGTAGGCCATCCACCCCCATGCTCAGCCAGAAGTCCACCACCTCAAAGATGGCTTTCTGCACGGCGGGGTTATCGTAGTTGAGATCCGGCTGGTGGGAGTAGAAGCGATGCCAATAGTAGGCTTTGGCCACCGGATCCCAGGCCCAGTTGGAAGTTTCAAAGTCTTGAAAGATGATGCGGGCTTCTTTGTACTTTTCGGGCGTATCGCTCCAAACGTAAAAGTCTCGCTCTGGGGTGCCGGGAGCAGCCCGCCGAGCCCGCTGAAACCACGGGTGCTGATCTGAGGTGTGGTTGAGGATCAGCTCGATGATGACGCGGATCCCCCGTTGATGGGCGGCATCCAGAAAGATTTTGAAGTCTTCTAGGGTGCCCAAGGTGGGGTTAACGTTGGTGAAATCGGAGACGTCGTAGCCGTCATCCCGCAGGGGCGAGGGGAAAAAGGGCAGCAGCCAAATGGCCGTGATGCCCAGATCCTGCAGGTAGTCCAGCTTTTCCGTCAGGCCCTGGAAGTCTCCCACGCCGTCGCCATCGCTGTCGGCAAAAGCCCGCACCGGTAGCTCGTAGATGATCGCGTCTTTGTACCAGAGGGGGTTGTGGGTGAGGGGGGAGATGATGCTGCGCAGAGAGGTTCGGATCATCATGCTGGCAACAGAGACAGGATTGGGACACCTTGGCAACCCTAACCGTTGAATGGGGATCCCCTCAATAGGCTACAGCCTTTTCTTGGGTGCCAGGGATCCCCAGGGTCAGTGCGGGCTTTCTCGGGCTCAGGCAATGCCACTCCGCTTCTGGGCTTCCTTGCGAGAGACGGCTACGTGGCGCAGGCCGGTGCGGATCAGCTCCTGCTCGATCAGGGCAAAGAACCGCTGCCGATCCCCGCTCCTCACCACCGCCAAATGATGGGCTTCTGCCAAGGCGATGGGGTAGCCAAAGCCTTTGTGCACTTGGCTCAGCACGCCTGCCAAGGCCCGCTGCAGCAACTCCGCATCCTGGGCCACCCAAGCGGGAAACTCCAGGCGGGCAACCTCGGGTTCGCCCAGGGATCCCTCGCCAACATTGAGGTAACAACAGTGGACGTGGTGTTCCCCGAAGGCGTCCAGCACGCTGGCTCCGCAGCGCCAAAGGGGGCTGCGCTCTCCCGGCTGCAGCAGGGATCCCCAAAAGACGCGGTCTGCCAGGGGGGCGAAGGGATGGCAAGGGGGGGTTTTGTCGGCAAGGCAGTAGCGATAACATTCACAGCCCAGGTAGGGGCACAGCCCCAGGCGCAGGTAGTTAAGGGTTTCGCTGCTGCGAGAGGCGCTGATGTAGCCCACGAGAGGGATGCGGGCCGCCCGCAACTGCTCCAAGGTCGCCAGAATGGGATCCAACCAGGGGCGCCGGGCCGGCTGGGACAGAGGTTCCAGTCCCCAGGGGATCAGGGATCCATCCAAGAGCGCCAGCGTGATGCGGCGACGGGGCACCGACAGGGCCAACTGCGCCAGCTCCTCCAGTTCTGCTCGGGAGCGTCGTAAGGCCAGCACCTCTTCCGGCCCCAACGAAGGCTCCGTTCCGCTGCCGGGGTTGCGTTCACCTGGGGTGCGCCGTGGGCGAGAGTCTCGCCGGTTAAGGGGGGCGCTCGGCAACCCTTCTGCCCTCCGCTCCGGGGAAGAGGAGTCTGAGTGCCGGGCAAAGGATTCATCTCCATACAGCAGCAGGGGCTGGCTGTCCAACAGCGGCCACTCCTGGGTGCCGTAGTGGAGAACCACGCGCCCAACATTGATCAGCGAGCAATAGGCAATCTCGTGATGGCTGGGCAAAATCTGGGATCCATCCGTGGCCACCACCGTGTGTCGCCCCTGCAGAGGTTCAACCTTGGGCAGGGATCCCCAAGCTTCCGGCGGCTCGGCAGGGCTGGCGCAAACAAACGACAGATGGGATCCCCACTCGGCCCAGCGGGACTGCCAAACCTGCGGCTCCTGCTGCCAGCGCTCGAAAACTTGCCAGGCTTGGCGCAGGCGTTCTTGGCCGGCTTTCGACTCCTGTTGCAAGTGCCGGGTGAAGGCAGGAATTTGCCCGCTCAGCTTAACCAGATCCAGCATGGTGGTCACATCAGCGTTGCGTGGCAATAGGGCTGCCAGAAGCGGGGGGAGCCACATCTTGTCCTTCTGAGGAGTTGAGCAGCTCTTCCAGCGGAAACTCCCCATAGACCTCGCTGCTGTTGTTGGGGCTCTCCTGCAGGCGAACCCGGTGCAACTGCACCCCTAGCTCCCGAATGGGCAGAGTCAGCAGCCGCTGGATGTAGAGGGCAATGTTTTCGGCGGTGGGCACCACCTGGGCAAAGTAGGGGATGTCTTTGTTCAAAAAGGTGTGATCCAGAGGCTTCACCACCCACTCGTCGATCACCTGCTGCAAGGCTGCCAAGTCCACGATCATCCCCGTGCGCGGATGGATGGATCCCTTGACGGTGATCTCCAGGCCGTAGTTGTGGCCGTGGCCGTGGGGACGGGCACAGAGGCCGTAGATGGCGCTGTTTTCTTCAAAACTCAGGTGATCCAGAGCCAAACGGTGGGCAGCGCTGAAATGGGTGGCAACCGTCAGGTAGGCTTGCATGGCTTCTCCTCGGTAATCGGCCCAAAGTTCGGGATCCTCGTACAGACGGACGCTGGTCAGGGGCAGAGCCTCGGCCAGGCGTTGCCAAATCGCGTAGGCGATAAACTCGGTGGTGGGCAAGGTTTGGGCAAATTCCGGCCAAGCTTGATTCAGATAGGCAAAGTTGAGATCTTGAATCACCCGCTGCCGGATCACTTGCTTTACATCCGAGAGGTTGAGCACCATCCCGTAGTCATCCACCTCGCCACTCATGCCCACCTCCAGCACGTAGTTGTGGCCGTGGCCGGGAAAACGGGCATTGGGGCCAAAGCGGGCCAAGTTCTCGGCTTCTGAGAGCTCGGGCAACCAGTACCGGTGGCTGGCGGCAAATTGCGCCCGACGGTAGATTGTGCAGGTTCTGGGCATAAATGGAGAGGAGAGTACCTGCCAGGGGATCCACCCTTTCAGCTTGGCACACTCCCCGGCCCAGAGGGTGGAAATTCTCGGCGGCCCTCAGCCTGCCCTCCCAGTGGTCTTGCCGTCATCTCCGTCCTGCGCCAGGCCAGGCATTTCCCCTGCCGACCGAGTCGGCCCGTGCATACCCTCTGCATCCCCTCATTTCCCGGAAAGCATTCCAAGCAGGGTTTTGGCAGCGTCTTGCCCTGAGAGCCAAGCCCCCTCTATGCGACCCCCGGCGCACCAATCGCCGGCACAAACCAAAGGCAATCCCTCAGCGGCGGGAATACGGGTGCTTAGGCTGGCCAATCCCGTGGTTTCCAAAGGCAATGCGTAGCGCCAACGGTGCACCTGCATCCATTGTGGCGAAGCCAGCCAGGGATCCAGCCGTTGGGCCGCGTGGGCCAGCAATTCTCGACCGGCCTTTTCCAGCTCAGGTGGGCTGGCCTCCAGGTACAGAGATGACCACTCCGCCCCCCCATGCAAGACCACCACGGGCGAGAGTGGCTGTAGGCGCTTGCTGCTGTCCAGTCCCAGCCAGGCCAACATCGGATCTTCCAAGCACTTGATCCCCTTCCAGGGCGGTGGCGGTATGTTCTCGGAGTAGCCCGCCAAAACCGCAAGGCAGGGTTGATACTGGGCGGATTCCAGCAGAGGCAACAGGTTTTCAGCCGGGGGGATCCCTTCGCGGAGCAAAGGCAGCAACTGGGGGGCCGGGATTGTCGCCACCAAGGCAGCAGCCTCGTAGCATTGGCCGTTCTCCGCCCTCAATTGCCAGCTTGTTGCCAAAGGTTTGAGGCTGACCACACGAGTTTGGGTGTGTACCGACAGCGGGGCAGCCAGGTGTTTGGCCAGCATTGTCATGCCCTGGGGGCAGACATAGCGCGGTTTTTCATCGTTGGGATCCTCCGGGCGCAGCCCTTCTCGATCCAGCACATGCAGCGAGCGTGTCCATTCCGTCAGCAGCCCCAGGCCCAGCAGCTCCTTCACCCAGCGATGAAAGCCATCCGAGTCGGCGGTCAGGTATTGAGCTCCATGATCCACCGGCACCGTTTGTCCAGCATGTTCAACTCGACGGGTGGCCATGCGCCCGCCCAAGCCTGCCGATTTTTCCAGCACCAGAACCTGGAGCCCTGGCCGCAGCAGTTGCCTTGCACACACCAAGCCGGCCACTCCGGCCCCAATAACAATCACATCAGCGGATTTTGGGCTTGTCCCCTCGGAGGGCGTTACCGCTGCCTGGGTCTCCTCACCTAGCATACTGAGCCTGCCGGCTGTGAGCGGATCCGCACGTTCAGCTCCCCCCTCTGCCAAAGGGGTTGTTGCCTCTTTCGCCGAAGAGCTTGGCCTCCCCCTTGATGGCAGCCTTGATGATGTTGTAAGCAGCCCAGGCAACCACCAAAACAATGGGCGACAAAACGATCAGCGGACGAAGATCAATGTCCATGGTTTTCATCCCCCCCTAACATAGATTTACCGACTGCTCGGAACAAGAGCCTCCAGGGTTGGCAACTGCCGGAATCCCGATAGGGTGAAACCATTTTCGACTCTGGATCCCGCACAAGCTGAGGTGCAACTCTGGAAAGATGGCTAAGTCCAGAATAAACCTAAATGGGGATCCCTACCGGACAGACTTTGCCCCATCTGGACTGCTGAGGCGGGAGCCAACAGGCCCACACCGAGAATCGCGTCCAGAACTAGCGTACCCAGCAGGGGCGTACAATCGACCCCGATCAACCGCTAACTGCCGCCAAAGCCAGCAACCGAGCCAGTTTGATATTGCTGCCCATGAGAGGATCCCTGTTTTGGGGAGTTCCCCGGAGCCCATCTTGGCGCCCCTCTGCCTTTCCGAGGGTTTCTAAGCTGTTTCTAGACCATTTCTAGACTGCGGTGTTCAGTCTAGGGTGAGATGCCTGGGCCATTGAGGAAAGCCTTTGGCCGAGTGCATTACTGTTCCGCAACGCCGACGCGACCAACGTTTTAGGTGTGGGTGCAGTGTCCTAGTTTGAATCGAGATGACCATCATGACTGTGCGCTAGAAAGGGTTGTCTCTCGGCTCTCTTTCAGTTGCTGTAGATTTTGCCCAGGGCAGCCGGCGGGCGGGTTTGGCGGGTGCGGCTCAGCACTCCCGATAGAACCCCCATCGTCAACACAAAGGGCAAAGCCTGGATCAACACGGGCGGCATCACATCTCCTCCCTGCAGTTGGATGGCCAGGGCGTCGGTGGCTCCAAACAACAGCGTTGCGCCCAAGATCCCGAAGGGATGCCACTTGCCGAAGATCATCGCTGCCAAGGCGATAAAGCCCTTTCCTGCTGACATGTTGCGGACAAACTGGTTCAAAAAGCCGATGGAAAGATAAGCCCCCGCCAGGCCCCCCAACAAGCCGGAGAGCAGCACCGCCGCGTAGCGCATACCCAGGACATCCACCCCCATGGTGGCAGCAGCCTGAGGATGCTCTCCCACCGCTCGCAGCCGCAAGCCCCAGGGCGTTTTGAACAGCAACCACCAGGAGATCGGCACCAACAGAAAGGCCAGGTACACCAAGGGGCTAAACCCATGCCATAACGGCAGCCGATTGACAATTTCCTGAGAGTTGGTGGTGTTGCCGTAGAAGGATTGCAGCACCAGCGAAGGCACGCTCATGGCCAACAGGTTGATGGCGGTGCCGCTGACAATTTGATCGGCTCTGTAGCGGATGCACATCAGCGCATGCACAAAGGCAATGGCCACCCCCCCTAAGGCGCCGGCCAACAAACCCACCCAAGGGATCCAACCCACCTGAGCTGCTGGAGTCTGGGCCAGAAGGGGAGCCTCCAGGCGTTGGGTGGTCACTGCCGCCGCCAAAGCCCCAAACAAGATGATCCCTTCCAGGGCAATATTGACCACGCCACTGCGTTCCGAGTACATGCCCCCCAAGGCCGTGAGCAACAGAGGGGTGGTGGAGCGCAGGGTAGCCGGGATCAAAGCCCAAAACAGAGTTGCCATAGTGCTCTGCAACGCCAGCGCAAGCGAGATCTCCGCTCAGGGGTACTCAAGTTGAGCGTTCATCGCAGTCCATTTCTACCTGGGCTGCCTGCAAGGGATCCGTGAAATAGCCGGGCAACAGGCCACCTGCTGCAATGAACAAGACGATCAAAGCTTGTAGAGCGGTCACCAATTCTCGGCTGATCCCCAATTCCAGATTGAGCCGCAGCCCCCCCGTCAAGAGTACCCCAAACAGCAGTGCTGTGAGGACGATGCCCAGAGGAGAGTTTTGCCCCATCAGGGCCACCGCAATGCCATCAAAACCGACCTGGGCAGGCAAGGATTGCTTGAGGCGGTATTCTTCGAGGCCGGCCCCCAGAACATAGTGGGTTGCAGCCAGCCCCGCCAAGGCGCCGGAGATGGCCATGGCCCAGATTTGCTTTTGGCCCAAGTCCACCCCGGCATATTCTGCCGCTCTGGGAGAAAAGCCCATGGCCCGCAGCTCATAGCCCTCCAAGGTTCCCCACAGATAGACATTCACCACTGCCACCGCCAGCAGCGCAATCAAAAAGGCCCCGTTCAAGCGGATGGCGGCCAACCCTGTGGGCACCTCCACCGGCCAACCGGGCAAGATGCCCCCCAGCAGATATCCCCCCAGCCCTGCCGCCAGGGATCCGATGCATCGTCTTTGCAGGGGCCAGCCTCTGCAGAGCAGGTAAAACCCCACCCCGGCCAACAGGGCCAAGGGCCAAGCCCAAGACAGCGTCCCGGGGCCGGATCCCTGTAGCCCCAGCAACTCCAGCAGCGAGGGCAGCCGCGATTCGGGGCGAATTTCGTAGCTACGGGCTTCTGGGCCGGGGGCCTTGAAGGGCAAAGTGACCGGATAGCCGAAAAAACGGTACTGGTTGGCCGAAATTAAAAACAAGAAGATTGAGGCGGCAATGTAGTTCATCATGATCGTGTTGATGACCTCGTGGGTGCCGAAGCGGGCCTTGAGCCAACCGGGGATCCCACCCCAAAGGGCTCCACCGGCAGCCGCCGCCAAAACCGAGAGGGGCAAAGTCAGCCAACCTGGCCCCGGCAGGTATACCCCCACCAGCATGGTGGCAATGGCTCCCATCGTCAGTTGTCCCGGCGCGCCGATGTTGAACAAGCTCGCGTGAAAGCCAAAGGCCACCGCCAACCCCGTAAAAATCAGAGGAGTGGCCAGCAGCAAACTCTGGAACAACCCGGGCAGATGAGTGATGGGGCTAAACAGCACCTGAAAGGTGTAGGTGATCAAGTCCAGTTTGGTGCTTAGCTTTACAAAAAAAGGCGAATCGGGCGAGGAGCCCAGGCCGGGCCGCAGCAACCCCACCACCACCGCCCCTGCTGCCACCGCCGCCCCCAAGGCAGTCAGGGGGACGATGATCTGCCGCCGCCGCACCAAAAAGGCTTTTCCCCCCGGCAACTGCAGCCGCCCCAGCAGCAACAGCAGCAGGGCATAGGCAAAGCTGGCATAGCCAGCCAAAGAAGGGCTGAACCGCCGCAACGGCAACCGAGCCGGCGGGATCCCCTCCGCCAGGGCCGCCCCATTCACCGCCCCCACTGCCCCATAAAACCAGAGCAAGCCCAGCCCAAATAGAAC
Organism: Synechococcus sp. R55.4; assembly: GCF_047461935.1. NCBI lineage: Bacteria > Bacillati > Cyanobacteriota > Cyanophyceae > Synechococcales > Synechococcaceae > Synechococcus > Synechococcus sp. R55.4. Next base: position 35,696 of record NZ_JANSIF010000015.1, read on the forward strand.
CAGACCGACCACTCCCAAGCTGTACAGCCAGCGGGCCCGCACTTGCCGCTCCTTGATCCCCAGAGCCAGACACGACAACAGCGCCAACAGCACCCAGGCCCAGCTCAACCCTGGGATCCAACCCACCGCCAAAGTCTCCGGGATTCCCAACTGCTGCGGGTCGATGAGGCCAAAGGTTCCTGCCAGCACCCCTGTGCCGCCGAACTCCCGCCTCAGCACCCACCAGGGGCAGAGCAAAAACAGCAAAACGGCGCTCAGATTGGTCAGCAACAGCAGCATGGGCAGAGATTCAGCAAAACCAAAGGGAATAATCCGAAAAGATAGCAGCCAGCCCTCTTCTCAGCTCCTCAGCTCAAGACACTTCTCACGGGAAAGTGCTCCGCACCGCCGTCGCGAACGAGGCCAGTTGGATCCGTTCTGGCCTCAAGTCTCGAATCAAAGTGGTGCGTAGAGGTGCTGGGGTCAGGGATTCGGCGTAGGCAGAGTTGAGATAAGTCGAATACTCAGAAAACCCGCCGGAGTCGGATCCCGCCGCCAGGTAGGTTTTGAAAAAAGCAGTGGCCAAGCCCTTGAGCAAGGGGCGAGCTGACTGGGGATCTGGCCCGATCAACTCCTGCGGCACCGGGAAGGCCCCCTGGCCACCCCCACCCAGGAAGGTGAAATGGGTGGATCCCTCCACTATCGCCAAATAGCGCTGCTGGGATCCCAGCCAGGTAAAGGGTTCAATCTGCTCTGCTAGGGCGGGGGTAAAGTAATCTTCGCTGCCCGACATTATCATCACCGGGATCCCCACTTGGCCTAGCCCTTCTGGGCCAAACACCGTGCTGGTGAGGGGGTTGAGGGCAAACACCGCCTGAATGCGCGCATCTGCCAACTGCCCCGCCTGCGCGGCCAGGTTGGAAGCCTGGAACACCTCTATCGCCCGACATTGCAACAACAGAGAAACATTCAGGGTCAGCTCCAAGGAATGGGATGTCTGGCAGTTCTCTTGCAAGCGGGCTGGATTGAGCGCAGCCCCTGCTGCCGCCAACACCGTGTATCCCCCCAAAGACTGGCCGAACAGTCCTGCCGACTTTACATCCAGCCTGCCCCAGCGGCTGGGATCTTGCTGTGCCCTGAGTTCCAGCTCGTCCAACAGCAGAGAAATATCCTGGGGCCGCGCCACCCACTCATAGGGCCCCGGCAAAGAGCCAAACCCTGACAAAAAGCTGCGCACCCGCTCCACATCGGTGCCCGGATGCTCCAACACCGCCACCGCAAACCCCCAAGAAGCCAAATGGCGGGCCAAGTAGGCAAAGGTATTGCGGTCAGAGGCAATGCCGTGGGAGATCACCACCAAGGGGATACGCCCCTTCCCCTCCGGCAGATAGACTTCCACCGACACAGGCGTATCGCGCCAAGGGTTGACCAACTGGAAGCGCTCCACCTGCCACTCCAACTCACCCGGCTGCTCGGGGCTAAGGTGAGGTTGAGCTGAGTCTTGGGCTGCCATGCTGAGAGAAGCGCTGGAAGATGCCCACTCAGCTTTCCGCCCGGCCTCTTCTCGCAGCCTTGCGATCACCAGATCCCGCTGGCGGAAGAGTTGACCGGCCTCTCGCACCAAGCGAATGCTCATATCCAGATCGATCTGCAACTTCTCCAGCGGGTAGCGGCGCAACACATTCACCAACGTCAGCCCCTCGGGATCCCCTGCCGCCAGGATCAATGCCGCCCGCAATGCATAAAACTCTGCTTCTCCATCTCCGTGCAATACTAGGGTCAACCGCCGCAGCAGATCTTCGCCAATCGCAGAGTAGGTAAACTGGCTGACCGTAACCTGGTCAAGGTCAAAATTACGTGTCAGCAAATCCGCCAAAGCTACCTGTTGCTCTGGCGTGAGCCGCCGCAGATAAAAATCCAACTGCCGGCTTACCGCGCCATTGTGGGCAAACCGGGCCAGATCCTCCACGGGCAAAGAGAACTCAATCAAAGGCGGCAGAAACACCCACAAGCGCTCTGCGCTCCACGCCCGGCCCGGCCCAGCCAAAACTGTCGCCAGTCCTAGGCCCAAGGCAAACACCCCCTGCAGCCACCGCACGGCTACAGAACCCCCTTGGAGCTAGGGATCCCTTCTTGTCGGCGGGGATCCCGTTCTACGGCCATGCGCAGGGCGCGGGCAAACGCCTTAAAACTGGCCTCGACAATATGGTGGGCATTGAGGCCGGCAGCCTGGCGAATGTGCAAAGTGAGCTGGGCGTGGTTGACCACCGCCTGATAAAACTCCCGCACCAACTGGGTTTCGTAGCGGCCAATGCGCTCCGTGGGCAGCTCCAGGCCATAGCTGAGGTGAGGACGCCCGGAGAAATCCAGCACCACCTGCACCAAAGCTTCATCCAAAGGTGCCCAAAAATGGCCGAAGCGATGAATGCCACGCCGATCCTGCAGAGCCTGCGCCAGGGCTTGTCCCAGCGTGATGCCCACATCTTCGTTGGTGTGGTGATCGTCGATGTGCAGATCCCCTATGGCCTTGATCTGCAGGTCGATCAGCCCGTGGGTGCTGAGCTGGGCCAGCATGTGATCCAAAAAGGGGATCCCGGTGTCGATCTCGTAGTGGCCGCTGCCATCCAGGTTCAGACGAATTTGAACATCCGTTTCCCCGGTGCGACGGTGAACAAGGGCAGTTCTGGGGTGGAGCAGGCGCGAGGAGTCGATGGCAGTCATGGAAGTGGCCGAGAACGCTGTGGAGCAGCAGGTAGGCTCCAGCTCTAGAATTGCACAAGCCTGCGAGCATCGGCACCACACGGCCTAAGCAGTGAGGAGCGAGAAGAGAGGCTCTTTCCTTTCTCCGCCCTGCTCTTTTTTCCCTTGGAATTGCCGTAGAGTGCTGGAAGAGAGTGTTGAAGAAGGGGTTGCCGTTTGCAGGATTGGCAGCAAATCCAACAGGCCCTCAAGCAACACTGGGGTTACGAGACGCTGCGCCCACCGCAGGATCAGGTGATCCAGGCTCTGCTGGACAAGCGCGACGCGCTGGTGGTGTTGCCGACGGGGTTTGGCAAATCCCTGTGCTTTCAGCTAGCAGCTCTGCTGCAAAGGGGGGTGATGCTGGTGGTTTCACCCCTAATCGCCCTCATGGAAGACCAAGTTCAGGATCTTTGGAAACGCAAGCTGCCGGCGGCCTGTCTCCACAGCGAACTGGATCCGGCCCTGCGCAAGCGGGTGTTGAAGGCCCTTGAGGAAAACCGACTGCGCCTGCTCTATTTGGGGCCGGAGACTCTATTCAGCCCCCCCGTTTGGCAACGGCTGCAACAGCCTCAGGTGCACATCAACGGCCTGATCGTGGATGAGGCCCATACGTTGGTGCATTGGGGGGGATCCTTCCGGCCCGACTACCGCCGTCTGGGATTGCTGCGCCCGGCTCTGGCCCCGGTGAAGTCCTCCTTTCCCATTGCCGCTTTTACCGCCACGGCTGACCCCCAAACCTGCAGCCGCCTCAGCCAAATCCTAGAGCTGCGGGATCCGGAGTGCATTCGCGCCGATCCCCTGCGGGCCAATATCTCCCTCAATGTCGCGATAGCCTGGAGCCCGGCGCATCGTCGTCGCCGTCTGCTGCGATTCCTGGGGGAAAATCCCGGCTCGGGTCTGGTCTATGTGCGCACCCGACGGGATGGGGAAGAGCTGGCCGAGTGGCTGGGCCGACAGAACTTGAAAACCGCCACCTACCATGGGGGACTGGAAGCGCGATCCCGCCGCCGGCTAGAACGATCCTGGCTGCAGGGGGAACTGCGCTTTCTGGTCTGCACCAACGCCTTCGGCATGGGCATCAACAAGCCGGACGTGCGTTGGGTGCTGCATTTTCATCCCCCGCCCAGCTTGATGGATTATTTGCAAGAGGTGGGGCGAGGTGGTCGGGATGGTGGCCCTTGTCGGGCCCTGATGCTGGTCTCGGAGCCGACGGGCCTGCTGGATCCCAGCGATCGCCGGCGCCAAGCCTATTTCTATTCCCAGCAGGAGCGCCTTCAGGCCCGAGCACGCCACCTGCTGCAAACCTTGCCTCAGCAGGGATCCTACGCCGACCTGCCGCCTGGAGAGGCACGGGTGGCCTTGGGTCTGCTGCAGGAGATGGGCTGTTTGCGGTGGCCGGATCCCTTTCACTTTCAGGTGTTGCACCGCCGTTGGCAGCCTTTAAGACGAGAGGATCCCTGGCAAGGGATGGAAGCCCTCATCCACGCCCGCGGCTGTCGGTGGCAGGCGATCTTGCCCTATTTTGGCTACCCTGGGGAGCAGCCCGGCCTGCCCTGTGGCACCTGTGACCGTTGTCGGCTTTCTCGTTAGCCCTCAACAGCCCGCTGCGAGCCGCAACCGGCAGGAGTGGCTATCATGATCTGCGTTTCTGCAAAGGGAGCAGTTCCCCTTGCTGACGAACTTTCGGCTGTGCCTATGAGTGTTTCCGGATCTCCGCTCGAGGAACTGGATCGACCCTTGTCCCTAGCCCGGCAGGTGGCGCAACTGTTGGTGGTGCCGGTCTCGGCCCGTCTGGGATCCCCAGCCTGCTGTCGAGACACCCTCAAGCGACTGATCCAGGAAGTGGGGATCGGGGGCATCTGGATCACCGAAGGACACGTAGCAGAAGCCCTGTTGCGGGTGGAAGAGGTGCAGGCATGGGCTGCTCTGCCCCTTTTGGTGGCGGCAGAGGCCGGTCGTGGGCTGGCCCTACAGGGGGCTACCTCTTTTCCCCATCCCCTGGGGTTGAGCCGTCTGGGATCAGAGGCAGAACGCTGGGCGGAACAGTGGGGTCGGATTACGGCGCGGGAGGCGGCAGCCATCGGCATCAATTGGCTGCTCAACCCGGTGGCAGAGCCACTGGGGGAGCTGGCTTTGGCGGAGGATCCCCTATCTGCTTTGCAACTGGCGCGAGCTTTCGTGCGCGGATGTGAGCAAGCGGTTCCAGAAGGGATCCTGACCACGGCCAGCTCCTTTCCGGGCAAAGGGGGATTCAAGTCGGTTCAGGCCGGAGCGGAGCGGGTTCCAGCCGCCTTGGCGGGCCGTAGGCCGAAGGCAGCAGATATCCCCTGGTGCCCCCGATTAACCCTGACCCTAGCCCAGCTCCAAGAGGGACCTTGGCTGCCTTTTCGAGGTTTGGTGGAGCAGGTGGGGGCGATCTTGGTTTCCCACGTGGTGCTGCCGGAGTGGGATGAGCGCTGGCCTATCACCCTGCTGCCGGGGCGGCTGACCCAACTGCTGCGCCAGGAATGGGGGTTTGGTGGGCTTATCGTCGTGGATAGCCTCGATCAAGGCTTTCTGGCAGAGCTGGCCGTTCGCGTTAGCGGGACGGAGTCCTTTCCCAACTCATTGGCCGTGCGGGCTTTCCAGGCCGGTGCCGACCTAATTTTGGCCCCCCCCGATCCAACGGCATCCTTGGCAGCCGTTTTGGAAGCGGTGCAACAGGGATCCCTCAGCACAGACCAGCTTGCCCAGTCGGTGACGCGGGTGCTGCGGGCCAAACAGCGACTCCTACCCGCCGCCTCAGCTCTCCTCCAACAGGTGTGGCCGGCCCTGGCAGAAACCGACTTCAGCGCCCTTGGCGGATGGATGGGAGCCAAGGATCCCACGGATCCAGCCCTCAACCGTGGCTCTCCCGCCGAGCAACTGAAGCCTTTGCTGTTGGGGGATCCCATCTCCAAGGACAAGGACTCCGTTCCGCGGACGCGAACGGCGTTGGGAAAGTTGTTCAACAGGCGCTCCCACCTGACCTCTGCTCTGCACAGAGCCGCACAGCTGGGATCCCTCTTGGCCGAGAAGGATATCGCCCCCTGTCAAGCGGCTATGGCCCGCGGTGGCGTGGAAGGAGGCCGGCCCCTCAGCCCGCCCGCAGAGCCCGGATGGTTGAACTGGATCTGGCAGGATCCCCCCTTGGGTGCTGCCGATGTGCAGTTGCAATCTCCCGCCCTGCATGTTCCGGCTGCCTTAGGCATGCTTCCTGTGCTCAGCGATGCTCTTACCCCCCTACCTTGGCTGGAAGCTGCCCTAAACAACGCCCCAGGATTCATCTTCCAAGGTTTCCTTCGGGATCCCTTGCCCAACTATGTGCTGGATTGGCTGCAACAGCATCGGGAGCGGGTGGCAGCGGTCGTCATTTATGGTAATTTATCTCTCTACCGCCGCCTGCAGGCGCACTTTCCATGGGCCAATGCCATCCACAGCCTCAACCGGGATCCCTGGGCCCAAGCGGAGGTGATGGGGCGGCTCTTTCCCAACCGTCCCCCCTCAGAGGGATCAAAGTCTCACGTGGCCCAGCCAACCATTAAGAAAAAGTAAATGCCATTACAGATTATTGGCAGGAAAGGGCTCCTGGGTTATCGTGTTGGTTGAAATGTAAAAAATGTAAAAGGTTGAAACGGTTTCTCTCAGCGTTGTCTGTGCCTCCCTCCCTCTCAGACACTCCTCAATCCTGCAGCAGCCAGTCGTCAACTGGCAGTTGGGTTGAGTTTGAGCAAAAGCGACTTCAACCTCCATCCCAACGACGTTTACAACCCTTCCTCAAATCCTTGCAGCAGTTCTTTACAAGTGTCTGGTCTCAAAAAACTCGGCTGGGTCTTGCCCTCCTCAGCCTGGGGCTGGGGATATTCGCTTGGGCTTGGCTGGGTGCCGGGGCTCGTCTGGATCCCTATACCGAAGCCGTCCTCAGCTTACAGGGGCAGGTTAGCCATGGTGCATCCTTGTTTGCCCTCAACTGTGCCGCCTGTCATGGGGAAGAAGCGGATGGCCGGGTAGGGCCCAGTCTGCGGGGGGTGAGCAGCCGCCGCTCGGATCGGTTTATCATTCAGCAAGTGACCGGTGGCAAAACGCCTCCCATGCCCCAGTTCCAGCCGGATCCCCAGGAGATGGCGGATTTGCTCAGCTACTTGAAAACCCTCTGAGGCCGTTTCATGGGCCTGCCTCAGCAGCTTGCTTGCTATGCTCTCTGGCTGGCCTCCGTATTCGCTTTTGCGGAATGGTTGCGCTCCCGCCAGGTGGACGGGGAATGGGTGCGTAAGGTCATCCACATCGGCGTGGGCAATATCATTTTGTTGGCTTGGGCCTTGCAAGTGCCCCGCTGGCTGGGGGTGGGATTCTCTCTGGTGTTCGCCGGCTTGGCGCTGCTCTCCTACCGAGTGGCCATCTTGCCCAGCTTAAATGGGGTCGGTCGCCGCAGCTTTGGCACCTGTTTCTACGCCATCAGCATTGGTCTGTTGCTGTTTTGGTTTTGGCGGCCACAGCGACAGGTTTTCGCGGTGATCGGCATATTGGTGATGACGTGGGCCGACGCCCTGGCGGGCTTGGTGGGCAAAACTTGGGGCAAACACCCCTACCAACTGGGATCCATTCAAAAAAGCTGGGAGGGATCCCTGACCATGTGGGTAGTGAGCAGCTTGGTGATTGCAGCTCTGCTGCTGGGGTACTTTGGCTTCTCTCTCCCTTTGCTCGGAGTGAGCCTTTTGGTGGGAGGGATAGCTATGGGACTGGAGGTGTTCTCTTGGTGGGGGTTGGATAACCTGACCGTGCCCCTGGCCAGTGCCGGCCTCTGTTTCGTCTTGATCCAGATCCTCAATTATTTGTAACGCTTGCTACAAAACGTTCCTCTCCCGTCCCCGGCGGTATAGCGTGGAAACAGCCCTTTCTTCTTCTCCACCATGGCTGCAAGTCCTGCGCTGGCCTCTTCTGCCCCTCCCTCTCCCGCCCATATCTGTCCCCTTGCCCAGGCCTGCAGCTACCTAGATTGGGCAGCTCGCGAGCTGAAACTGGATCCCGGCTGGGTGGCAATCCTCAGCACCCCCCGTAAAGTGGTGACGGTGGCGATCCCCGTGCGGCTGGATAACGGACAAATCCAAGTGCTGGCCGGCCATCGGGTGCAGCATTGCAACGTTCTCGGCCCCTACAAAGGGGGGATCCGCTACCATCCCGCGGTCACCCTTGAAGAGGTATCGGCCTTAGCGATGCTCATGACCTGGAAATGTGCCCTTATGGGCATTCCCTACGGTGGGGCCAAAGGGGGGATCCCCCTCGATCCCAAGCGTTATTCGGTCTCGGAGCTGGAGCGCATCACCCGCCGTTACACCAGCGAGCTGATCAAGGATATCGGCCCTGCAGAGGACATTCCCGCTCCAGACATGGGAACTTCCGCCCGCGAGATGGCCTGGGTGATGGATACCTATTCCATGAATGTTGGGCATGCGGTGCCGGGAGTGGTGACGGGCAAACCTCTCTCGATTGGGGGATCCCGAGGGCGAGAACTGGCCACCGGACGGGGGGTGATGATCACGGTACGGGAAGCCTTGGCCCGACATGGTGGATCCCTGGCAGGGGCAACGGTGTTAATCCAAGGTTTTGGCAATGTGGGTGGAGCAGCGGCCAGCTTGCTGCATGAGGCGGGAGCTAAGATTGTGGCGGTTTCCGGCAGTTCTGGGGGCCTTTACAATCCTAATGGACTGGATATCCCCGCCCTCAAAGCTTACATGAAGGAACGGGGAGGCCGCATGGCGGGCTTTCCACAGGCTGAGCCCATCAGCAACGCCGACCTACTGGTGCAAAAAGCGGACGTGTTGATCCCTGCCGCTCTGGAAAATCAAATTGCCGAAGCCAATGCCCACCAAATTCAAGCCCGGATTGTGGCAGAAGCTGCCAACGGGCCAACCACCCTTGCCGCCGACCGGATTTTGGAATCGCGAGGGATCCAGGTATTGCCGGATATTCTGACCAATGCCGGTGGGGTAGTGGTGAGCTATCTGGAGTGGGTGCAGGGACTCTCTTACGTCTTCTGGGATGAGGAGCGGGTCAATCAAGAGATGGAAGGTCTGATGGTACGTGCCTTTGAACGGGTGGTGCAGGAGGCAGAACGGCGGCAAGTGTCGCTGCGACTGGCTGCCTACACCCTGGGGGTAGGCCGAGTGGCGCAAGCCCTACAGGATCGCGGCCTTTACCCGTAGACGCTCCCCCACCTGGAGACCGGGAACTCTTGGCTCAACAAGCCCACTTGCCAGGGTTCGGCTGCCCAAACTCCGCTGGAGGTAGTCCTTTTCTCAAGCCCGACGGCGTTCTTGCTCCTGCTTTTCCTGCTGCTGCCATTGCTTGAGCAGCTCTTTTGCCGCCTGCGGGGTAAAGTAGTCCAGCTCCATCAGCTTACGGTAGGTCAGAATTTGTCGCATCTCCAGGGGCATATCTGCTTTTTGGTAGAAGTAGCGAATGCGATTGATGTTTTGCTCCATTTCTGTAAACTCTTGCTCCCGCTTGATCTGCCTTTCCTGCTTGAGCACTTCATGGGGAGCGGACAGGCGGCTGTAGTTGGGGATCCGTTGCGTGCCTGTGGTTTTGCTGGCAGCAGGCAGACGGTGGCCTCCGGTTTGTCGGCTGTTGGCCTTGTTGGAATTGAAGAAGAAAGAGAGCATCGGCAAACCTCACACAAACAGATAAACGGCGGGAGCTTAACGCCAAGTCAACAATATCAAGTTTAGGTGAAGAAGCCTGTGATCCCGATCCTTCTTGGAAAAACCCGTACTTCCGGCGCGGCGCTGTATCTCTCTGCTTTTCCCACCCCCGCGGATGGTCAAGGAAAAGCTGGGGTTTGGCCTCAAGCCAATCTATTCATGAGTCCAGCCTACCGTGTTTACACGGAAAATGACTGAGATCACGTCCGAGAGTACAAGGTATTTAAGTATCTTCACGTCCTTTTGTTCGGGATCCCTGTATCGGATGTACTTTCCCGCAGGCCGCTACAGGTGGGATTCATCTCCGCTCAGCAGCCAAGTGACCGATACCCCCAACGCCTTGGCAAAGGCCACCAGTTCTTTGTCAATGACGCGCCGTTTTCCCTTTTCCACCTGGCCAATTTTGACGTAGTCCAACTGCACACCGTACTTGGCCAAGCGACCCGCCAGTTGATCTTGGGTGAGTTGCAGCTTCTCCCGTACCCAGCGCACCCGTTCCCCAATCAAGTTGGCCGATGGATGGTGCCGGTCGTTAGACTCCATAGGAGCAGAAAGCCGTAAATATTCTTTTCCAGACTGAGGAAGTTGAGGGATCCTCACATGGTAGCCTGAGCTGGCAAGGTTCCCTTTTCCTGGGATCCCACCCGGCAGCCGTTGAGCTGACTGGCTCAGGAACAATTTTATCTCAAGGTCTAGATCGAAAATCGCTTACCGCTTTTTGCCGGGCAACCCCTTGCCTACAAGGACTTGACGGATGGGATCCCTGCTGTTCCCGCATCCAAGCGGAAAAATCTCCGGACAAAAAAGAGGGGCATGATCGATTTTCGCTCGCAGCAGCAGCAGAAACCTTTTTAGACTGGGAGATGAAGTTCTCTCCTCACCTGGCTGTGGTTTTTTCTCGTCCTCATCCTGAACACTCTGTCTCTTCGCCTCAGGAGTTCGACGATCTCTGGTTCGACCCTGAGTCTGCCCCCCAAGATGCTCTTGCAGAAGTTGATCCAGAGCCGGTTGCCGGCGGATCCCGGTTGAACGAGGACGCTGTCGATCACTACCTGAATACCATCGGTCGCGTGCCCCGCATCGATCACGCTGAGGAAATCGAGCTGTCGCGCAAAATTCAGCAAAAGCTCCTCATCGATCAAGCCCGGCAGGAATGGCGGCAACGGCGGGGGGAGGATCCCAGTGACGAGGCTTTGGCCGAGGCCCTGCAGATTTCCGTATCCACCCTACGCTCCCGCATCCGACAAGGGGAGCAAGCTCAACGCAAGCTGATCAATGCCAACCTGCGCCTGGTGGTCAGCGTTGCCAAGAAATACCTCAATCGGGGGGTGCCGTTTTTGGATCTGATCCAAGAGGGCAATATCGGGTTGATCCGGGCCACCGAAAAATTCAACGCCGAACGGGGGTTTCGCTTCAGCACCTACGCCCATTGGTGGATTCGCCAAGGCATTACCCGCTGCATTGCCAACCAAGCGCGGACGATTCGCCTGCCGGTACACATGGTCGACAAAGTACGCCTGCTCAAGCGCACCAACCGCGAGCTGATGAAGCTGCAGGGGAGGCGGCCCACCGAAGCGGAGCTGGCAGAAGCCTTGGGCATTAAAGTCAAGAAACTGCGCATGATCCAACAGGCTGCTGCTTTGCCCCTGTCGCTGGATGTGCCGGTCGGCCAGGAAGGAGAAAGCCGCCTTGGAGATTTGCTGCAAGATGAGCGGCAAGAGCAGCCCTTTCAAGGGATCCTCGTGCAATCGATGCAGCAGGATGTGCGTTCTGCCATGCAAACCCTGAAGCCGATTGAGAGGCAAGTGCTGGAGTTGCGCTATGGGTTAGACGGGCAACAGGCGAGAACCCTGCGGGAGGTGGGGGATCACTTCAACCTAACGCGGGAACGGATTCGTCAGATCGAGCGGGATGCCCTGCGCAAGTTGCGGGTGGGCTATTCTTCGCGGGCTTTGGCCCAGTACATTCGCTAGTGGCTACAGGCCTGGCAGACCGATTTCCTGGCCAGCCTCTGCCCAGGGATAGCCTTTTTTCAATCTTCTTGGGTTGAACACCATAGCTCCTTGAAATGGCGATCAAGGGATCCCTTATCCCCACGGCCAGATCTGGTCAAGACGACTTTAGCGGGCAACTTCTCTGGCTGTTAACTCGGACGATCTGCTTTCTCCAGTGTTAAGGCACGATACTGCCAGCGCCTTGGCCTTTGTGCATTTCTGCCCTTGATCACCGGCATAGTAAAAAGGCTCAGGTCGTTGACCCAAGCCCGCCTCAGCATACTCATACCAGATGCCAGGAACCAGACTTGAACTGGTGACACGAGGATTTTCAGTCCTCTGCTCTACCAACTGAGCTATCCCGGCTCTGGATCTACTATCTTACGATGCCGAGAGGGCTTTCGACAACTGGTGGCGCCCCCAATTTAGCCAATCAATTTCTCCAAAGCCTCCATCTGGGGGATGCAGAGAACATCTCGAGTGCGATCCCGGCGGATCAGCTCCTCTTGCTCCAGCTTAGACAGAACGCGAGTGACCGTTTCCCGAGCCAGGCCACTGAGGCTGCTCAGCTCCCGATGGGGCAAGTTGGGGATCTCTACACCACTCCGGCTAACCCGGCCACGAGATTCGGCCAAGAACAGCAGGATATCGGCAACACGGGCCGTACTGCTGGCCTCGCGCAACTGCAGACGACGGTTGATCTGCCGTAAGCGGCGCGACATGAGCTGAGCAAGGCGGATGCCGGCCTGAGGATCAGAAGCCAAAAAAGCCAGGAAGTGTTGGGCCGACAGACAACTGACTTTGGTGGCTGTTAGGGCTACAACGTCGGTAGAGCGAGGTGCTTCATCCAAAGCAGCCATTTCCCCGAAGATTTCCCCTGGACCAAGAATGGTGAGGGTGATCTCCCGGCCTTCGAGATCATGGGTGCGAATCTTGACCCACCCTTCCAGGATGAAATAAACGGCGTTACCCCAGTCATTTTGTAACAAGATGGCCTGGTTGACCGGGTGGGAGCGCAACGACATTTGCCCGGCCAGAGGCTCTAGCCTCTCAGGAGGAAAGCCCTCGAACAGGAGCATCAGGCGAAGGTCATCTGGAGTTACATCGCTCACCGTGGGATCCTCCTGCACGTGGTCAGTTCTGGTCGAGTGGGATGGGAAAAGGGTGGGCCTGCACAGACACGTCAACATGCCCCTCAGCCTACCGTCTCTCTCAGGTCTATGGCCCGCCGAGGCGAACTGCGTACCAATAGGACAGAGCTTTAGACCCAATTTTGACCTCTACTTTGGAAAGGGATCCCTGCCCAAAAAAGCTGCTGCCATCCTCTAGCCCAGAAACGGCAAAATCCATCTTACTGATAGCAATTTTCTCGAGTTTGTGCAGTTTGAGTCGAGATCTAGACCTGCTGAAGTTGAGATGGCCAATCTTGGCTGGTATCCAAAACCTTTAAAAAAGGCCGTTCCGACTCGGAAAAATCCTGCCAGTGGGCCTGCTGTTGGGAGAGCATCTCGGCGGTGGCATCGGCAATGTCGGCAGAGGGCTGCTGATCCCCATCGATGCAGCCGGCTGGGGCCAAGAGGGGCTGAGGAGCTGAGCTACGGCGTTGTAGGCGCTCCCGCAAAACAGGTTCAGGGGCGTAGCAGTGGAGGATGCGCAGTGGGATCCCTTGGCGTTGGGCCTGATCAATGGCCATCCCCCGCAGGGCTTGCCGGTCAAACTTGGCGTCCAGAATCACGGTGTAGCCTTCCTGGGCCAGCTCTACTCCCAACTGCACCAAGCGGCGGTAGGTTTTATCGGTCATCTCCGGGGTATAAACCTCCGGCCCCCCCCGTTGCCGCAGAGGGATCCCGGCCAAATGCTTGCGCACCGCATCGGAGCGAATGTGAATGGCTCCCCGCTGACGGGCCAAGTGGCGGGCTACCGTGCTTTTGCCGGATCCCGACAATCCCGACATCAGGAACAACTGCCCCCGCTTGGGGAGGGTGTATTCCCAGGCAAGACGGTAATAGCGGGCGGCGGTGCTAAAGGCTGTGGCCTTGGCTTCCTCTGTTGCCGTGGGATCCTCCAGCAAAAAAGAGGTGACCTTGGCCCGCACGTAGGCCTGCCGATTGAGGTAAATAGGCAAGATCTTCAACCCTTCCCAATCTCCGGTTTCTTCCAGGTAGGTGTTCAAATAGGCGTTTCCCAGATCGGGGCGATGGCGGGCATCCAAATCCATCACCCCATAGGATATGTCGTACATGACATCCACAAAGCGGAAGGCTTCATTAAACTCGATGCAATCAAAAAGCAGGATCTTCCCTTCCCAAAAACAGATGTTGCCTAGGTGCAGGTCTCCGTGGCATTCACGAATGCGGTTTTGTTCTATTCTTTGTTGAAACAGCTCCTGCCGCTCAGCAAAAAAGCGATCGGTGTAGGCTTGGGTTTCTCGATATTGCTGAGCTGTTTGTGGGCCGCCGACGTAGCGCTGGGTTTGGGCGTAATTCTCGTCAAAGGCTTCTCGCACCCGTTCTGGCCGGCCAAAGCTGCGGATGTAGTCGTTGGTCTCGGTTTGGGCATGAAACGTCGCCACCACCCGCCCCAGCTCCTCCATCAAGGACGGCGTTAGCTCTCCCCGCTCAAACAGGTTGCTGAACAGTTGCTCTTGGGGAAATTGCCGCATTTGCAGGGCGTATTCTATGGGCTCGCCGCTGCTGTTGAACTGAAATCGGCCATCGGTCTGGACAATGGGCAACACTTGCAGATAAAGGCCGGGAGCACCGCGCTGGTTCATGCGCAGCTCTTCTTGGCAAAAGTGGCGCCGCCTCTCCAGGGTGGTGAAGTTCAAAAAGCCAAAGTCCAAAGGCTTTTTCACTTTATAGGCATAGTCGCCTGTCAGCAGAATATAGGAAATGTGGGTTTGAATAAGCCGAATGGGATCCTGTACCGGATGAGGGTAGAAGGCGGGATCCAGCATCGCTTGGATCAAGGGGGGCAGGTGGGTATCGACCATGAAAAACGATAGAGATGGAAAAAGGGCTTGGACGGGGATCCCTATCTTCCGCCGACAGAGCAGATTGTCCTCCACCTATTCCTTAAAGGGCAAGGCGGCTTCTTGGGGGGAAAGACGGATGAGGCTGATCCCCTGCTGAATTAGCGTATCTTGAGCAGCGCTGGAAAGGGCGTAGGGCCAGACCAGATATTTGGTGTTGATGTAGTCTTGTCCGCGCTTGGCCAGGTTTACCTGTTCCGAGAGCATGCGCACGTCTGGCCCGCGGCTGATAGTGGCTTCGGCCCGGCGAATGCGCTGCATCAGTTGGCTGAACAGCTCTTGGGGCTGCTGCACAAACACCACAATGGCCAAGTCACAGGGGTTGTAGTAGTTGCCGATGCCGCAGAGGAGCAGGGCTTCACTGGAGAGAACAAGGGTTTCTTGATCCCCCAGAGCCACCACCGGATACAGAAAGGTGCGCACATCCTCCAGTTGCCAGTGGTTAAAAGAGTGGCTATCTACCTCCCCCCGCACCCAAGAGGAGATGGCAGGAAAAACTGCTTCGCTCAACAGTCGATAGGCCGTCTGGGGTCGCCCTAGCCAGCAGAGGGCATTTTCGTAGAAGCTCTCGTTCTCCAGCAGGTGGGGGGTGAGAGGAGCAACCATGGGCAGATCCTCAACGGGCTTTCTCCAGCATGCCTACTCGGGGATGGTTAAGGCAATTTTGCCCAGAACGGATCCCTGCTCCAGCAACCGGTGGGCGGCAGCCGCTTCGGCCAGAGGAAAGGTGTGGCTGAGCTGGATCCGCAGTTGGCCTTGGTCGATGAGGCGGGCACATTGCCTGAGGATTTCCGCCTGATTTTGTTGGGCGTTGGTCAGGCTTTTCAGCATCGGGGTGAGCATCAGCTCAAATCCCACCCGCAAGTTGCGGTCGCGAGCCACCCGCCAGTCGATCTCTGGGGCCGGGGCCAGCAGGGTGACGATATCTCCGTACACGCGCACTGCGGGGAAGGTCTGCTCCAATAGCTTGCCGCCCAAGGTATCTAGGGCAAGATCCACCCCCTCTCCCCCTGTCCAGTCCAAAACGGCGCGCACAAAGTCTGTCTGCCGGTAGAAGATGGGCAAGCCGGCGCCTAGGGAACGGACAAACTCCGCCTTTTCCGGGGTGCTCACGGTGGTGGCCACTTTGGATCCCCGTAGACGGGCCAGTTGGATGGCCACATGGCCAACTCCACCCGCTCCCCCGTGGATGAGCACACTTTGGCCGGCCTGGAGACGTCCCCGGTCGTACAGCGCTTCCCAGGCGGTGATCAGCACCAGCGGGGCAGCGGCAGCTTCTGCAAAGCTCAGAGTTCTGGGCTTGGGGGCCACAAAACGCTCGTCCACCACGATCAGCTCAGCGTAATTCCCCGCCTGCTTGCCCAGACCCCCGTGGCAGAAGTACACCTCGTCTCCCACCGCAAAGTGCCTAACTCCGGATCCCACAGCTTCCACAATGCCGGCACCGTCACACCCCAAAATGGCCGGCATCTCTTCTGGATAAAAGGTGCCCCGTCGCCGCAGCTTGGTGTCGATGGGGTTGACGCCGGCTGCTCTCAGGCGGATGCGCAGCTCCCGCTCACCGCGAATCTGAGGTTCAGGTACTTCTCGAAGCTGCAGAACCTCTGGCCCGCCGGGCACACTCATGACTACGGCTTTCATGCGCTCAAGTTGATCAGTTCCAGTTGGATTGAACCGCTCAAAGGATGCAAGGTAGAGTTTGTTCCAGTGGTGAGGAGATTGGCGGTGTTGCTTTGCAACACTGCGGAGTCTTGCAGACGCTCTCCGTCCATTCTAGAGTCAGGCGTTACGCTACACCCCCAGCTCAAAGCCCCCATTGGGCGGAAAGGGCTGTGTCGAGAAATTCCCGGATCAGGGGCAGCACCTGTTCCCCATGCAAGGCAGGGATGGCGTGGCCGGCCCCGGCCAGGATCTTGAGCTGAGCCCCAGGGATCCCTTCTGCGTAGGTTTGGCAGTGCCAGAGGGGAATGGTGTCGTCCTGTTCGGCGGCGATCACCAGGGTGGGGGCCTGAATGTAGTTGAGATAACGTTCAACCGTATCGACAGCAGCTTGTGGGCGCAGACGTTGTCGGAGAAATTGCCGAGCGACCGGCTGCTGACGCAGGGATCCCCGCAACCACAAGAGCTGGGCCAGCTTGTCTTCCCAATGCCACCAGCGGGCCAGCGGAGCGATCGCCCGCAACAGCCAATCCACCCAAGCGCTTTCCCAGAGCAAGGGCCGCAAATGGTTGTAGCGTCTCACAAAGCTGTCGTCGCGGATCCCGGCAGGAGCCAACAAAACCAACCCCCGCAGCGGATACCGCACGGCGTAAGCTGCCGCCACCCATCCCCCAAAGGAATGGCCCACCAAAACCGGAGCAGCTAGGCCCAGCCTTTGGACAAATCCGCGCACAAACTCTACTTCTGCAGCGATGTCGTAGTGCAAGGCCGGTTGGCCAGACTGCCCGAACCCCAGCAAATCTAAGGCAATGCAGCGATATTCGTCTCCCAACCCTTGCATCAGCGGCCACCAGTTGGCGTGAGTGGCCATAAAGCCATGCAGAAACAGCAGTGGGATCCCCCTTCCCCACTCTCGATAGGCAGCCCAACAGGACTCTGCCCCTGCGATGCTCAGCCCTTTCAATTCCACCCTGTGCAGCGGGATCCCTTGAACGCGGGCCTGTAACTCCGCCAAGCGCTGCGCCAAAGGCAGCCGTTCCAACAGCGTTTGCGTGGTCATCGGCTTATGGTTAGTAGACTCAGACAGATTCAGCAGATGCAGCTTTTTCCAAGGCAGCATTGGCTACAGCAAATGCACCCACACAGATGTATCTTTCGTATTTCTTTGAACAGGGATCCCACTTAACCCACGGAAATCTACTGGAGATCCCATCAACTCGGAAAAGGCCGTAACGCATCGCAACTTAGCCGATCAACTGCAAATGGGGCGGGGGAGTTTTCAGCCAGTCTTGGCGGGTCAGCAGCCCTTGGAGGAAGCGGGTGGCTGCCTGCGATTGATAGCGCTCCGGGTTAAAAGCCAGCCAGAGGGTACGCCGTATCTGCAGCCCTTCCACCACCAGCTTCCGGAACCGTCCCTGTTCCACATCGGATCCCACTGCCACCATGGACAGAAAGGCCACCCCCAACCCCGCCTGGACAGCATTTTTGATCGCTTCAATCGAGCTGAGTTCCAGCCGCACGTTCAATTGGGCAGGGTTGATGCCGTGGCGGTTCAGCACCCGATCGATGGTTTGCCGGGTGGACGACTGGGGATCCAAGGTGATGAAGGGCAAAGCCAGCAGATCCACAAGAGCCGGAGAGTCGATGGCACACCCGGGAGCACCGACCAACACATATTCATCTTCCGCCAGAGCCATCACCTTCAAGTGCCGCTGCAGCTCAAAGGGGATCTCCCCGCCAACAATGGCCACGTCCAACTGGCCGTCCACCAATTTCTGGGCAATTCGCCGCGTGGATTGCACCAAGAGCTGTACGGAAATTTGTGGATAGCGGCGGTGATATTGGGCGATCAAAGAAGGCATGACATAGGTGCCCACCGTTTGGCTGGCCCCCAAAACCAGATGCCCCCCCTCCATTTCTTGCAAATCCGCCAGCGCCTCGATGGTTTCACGGCACAGCTTGAGGATGCGCTCGCTGTACTGCAGCAGCACTTTCCCGGCATCCGTCAGCTCCACCTTGCGCCCACTGCGGTCGAACAGCACCACTCCCAACTGTCGCTCCAAGTTCTGCACTTGCAAGCTGACGGCAGGCTGGGAGACAAACAGGCTATCGGCAGCACGGCGAAAACTACCCTGCTGGGCAATTGCCCGCACGATGAGGAGCTGATCTAGAGTGAACGGCAACTCATCCGCCATAGGGAACTCCAAACCCCACAGTGGGATCCCTTACGTTTCCCTGAAAAGCTGAGCAGCCCGCGTTTGGAAACCCACACGAGATCATCATAAACAAGCGAGAAATCCCAAGAGAGCAGCTCAACCCTTTCCCGGCAGCTCGGCTCTGGGGGGTGACCAGCCAAGAGTGGAGAGGAGAGCTCAGAATCTTCGGGCTGTTTCTCTGCCATTCGGAGCAGCTATGCCCACAATACCTACCTGATACATTTACGCTGAACACTGCTGAACATCACTGTTCAACTATGCAGCGATAGCATTCTGTTTGTTTCCAAAC